>CAZNIQ010000001.1:0-7760 GCA_964573185.1 Candidatus Woesearchaeota archaeon
ACAGCTTCATCAATAGATATTCCATCTGCGATAATCCTGCCACCTTTTATTACAATGATTCTTTCAGCATAAGATGCTACTTTAGGATCATGTGTAACTACAATTATGGTCTTTCCGTCTCTATGCAACTTCTTAAATAAATTCATTACTATTTTTGCAGATTCTACATCTAAAGCTCCGGTAGGCTCATCTGCTAAAATTAAATCAGGATCATTTGCTAGGGCTCTTGCAATAGCTACTCTCTGTTGCTGTCCTCCTGAAAGTTCAGAAGGTTTGTGATACAATCTATCTCCAAGACCTACCCATTCTAATAATTCTTTTGCTCTCTTAATTCTTTTCTTTTTTGGTATTCCTGCAAATATCATTGGTAATTCTACATTCTCTATAGCAGTCAAAGTCGGTATTAAATAAAACATCTGGAAAACAAATCCAATTCTTTTATTTCTTATTTTTGCCAACTGATTATCATTTAATTTAGAGATATCTTTTCCAAAGATATAAACTTTTCCCTTAGTAGGTTTGTCTAGACATCCTATTAAGTGTAATAAAGTTGATTTCCCAGATCCGGAAGGACCCATGATAGAAACGAACTCCCCCTCCTTTATTCTAAGAGAAACATCTTTCAGAGCAATTACCTTCGTTTTTCCTAACTTATACACTTTCCAAACGTTCTCCAGCCTAACAATCATTAAAAAAGTATATTACAGAAAAACTTATAAATGGTAAGAAATTCTTACAATCATGCTAGTAAGAATTTCTAGAGTATCTTCTAAAGGACAAATAGTCATACCTCAAGTAATAAGAGCAAAATTAAAGATAAAGGAGGGAGATTTATTTCTTTTCATACCATTAAGTCATGATTTAATATTGTTGAAGAGAATAAGTTTTGATACCGAAGATTATAAGAAATTTACTGAAGAGTTAGTGGAGGAGCTTAAGAAATTGAGAGTACAGATAAAAAAGGAGATAATAGACAAGGCCTTAAAAAACCTAATAAAAAAGTATCAAGAAAATGAATAGAATTTCTTTAATATTTTCCTTATTTTTAATTCCAGTAGCATTTTCATTGTATTTTGATTTAACAAAAAGCTATACTGTTCCGAAGATCATAGAACCAAATAAGGACTTTACTTACTTTTTATATTTGGTAAATAACGAGGGCACTCCTGTATATGATGTTAAAGTAAAATTTTATCCCCCAGAATGTCTAAAGCTTTCCAAAGATGAATACGATATAGATACATTATATAACATATACGTAATTCCTTTAAAAGTAGAAAACAATTGTGGAGAAGGTACTTATTGGATTGATGCAAAAATAGAATATTACAACAATAAAGGATATCAAGAGATAAAAGAAACGATACCAATAATAGTTACAAGCGTACCTAATATTCTTATCAAAAAAGTAGAAAGTAAAAATGCGTATCCCGGTAAAATAGCAAATATAACAGTTTATTTAGATAAAAGGAATGTTTATGATTTGAGAGTTTATATAAATAGCACTTGTGTATATCCTAAAACCTCTTATATTTATGTAGGAGATTCTAACAGCTTCTGGTTTGAGGTACATGTACCGTATAGGACCTACGGAATTTGCCCTATTGTTTTAACATTTGTCTATCAAGATTGGCAAGAAAATCAATATAAAGACGTAAAAGCTATTAGTATAAAGATAAATAAATTGCTGGGAGATGTAGAATTATATAATTATACTGTAAAAAATGATAATTTGATAATTAAAATAAAAAATAATTGGAATACTAAGATTTATAATGTTCATTTGGTTTTATCCTCTAGAGATATTTTATTCAAGAAAAGTGAGGCATACATAAAGGAGCTACAGCCTTATCAAATATATGAATTGAGATTTCCATTTATTAAAGATAAAGAAGGTAGATTTCTCGTAACAATAAATATGTTTTATACAGATGAAAATGGAAACCTATACAATAAAACATTAGTAATACCGGTTGAAATCTTTAGTAAACCCGATGTATTGGTAAAACTTCAGAAGGTAGAAGGAAATGACATTAGATTAATAGTGATAAATTCTGCAAACAGTGATGTAAAATCTTTATACTTAGAACTTTTACCCGGAGATTATAAAATAATTGGGAGTAGAATTATTTATATAGGGGATCTAGAGGCTAATGATTATGATACTGCAGAATTTAAGATTATACCATTAAATAAAACGGTTATCTTAAAGTTAAAAGTGTATTTTAAGGATGCTTTAGGCAAAGTACATGTTCTATCTAAAAATATAACAGTTACCTTTCCAGAAGAAAAGAAAAATACCTCAATATATTATGCGCTATTGGTAATAGTCCCAGTGATAATATACTTTGTATTTAAGAAGAGAAAAAGAGAGGAAGAATGAAATTATTAGATTTTTTATACTTAGCTTTTAGGAATTTACAAAGAAGAAAGCTTAGGTCATGGTTAACTACTTTAGGTATAATTATTGGAATTGCTACAGTCGTTTCTATCGTTTCTTTAAGTAAAGGGATGGAGAAGGCAATAGTAAGTTCTTTAGAAAAAATGGGAAAGGATAAAATAATGATATTACCTGGTCAAAAATCCTTTTCTCCGGGAACTTTATTTGTAGGAAAACCCTTTTCAGAAGAAGATGTAAAGAAAATAGAGAGGTTGCCAGACATAGAATATGTTATTCCAATTACATTTACAACTAAGCAAATTATTTTTAAGAATGAAATTTTTCCTACAATTATTTATGCTGTCCCTGTAGATAAGAAAATAGAGGTTTTCGGATATGAACTTTTAGATGGAAGATTTCTAAGCAAAAATGATAAAAACAAATGTAGAGTTTTATTAGGATATCAAATAGCGAAACACGTTTTTTCAAAAGAAATAGAAGTTGGAGATAAAATTATAATTAATAATTACGAATGTAAAGTTGTTGGTATTTTGAAATCAACCGGATCTAGGTTTGATGATTATGCAATATATTTGCCATACTCCTTTGCAAAAGAACATCTTGGGATGAAAGATATTAATCTTATACTTGTTAAAGCAGAAGATATTGAAAAAGCTAAAAAGGAATTAGAAAAATTATTAGAAAAAATTAGAGGAAAAGATTTTTCTATATTAACTCCAGAACAGTTTATAGAGCAAGTAAAAACTATTCTAAATATTTTATCTTTCTTTGTAACAATCATTGCTAGTATATCTTTGTTAGTATCAGCTATTGGTATTATGAATACTATGTACATGGCTGTAGTTGAAAGAATAAGAGAAATAGGTATTCTAAAAGCTATAGGTGCAAGGAAAAGGGACATTATGTTAATATTTCTTTTAGAATCAGGTTTGATGGGGCTTATAGGTGGTATTATTGGTACTTTTGTAGGAATTCTTTTATCGTATGTTGCTGAATATATAGCTCAAAATATAGGATTAATTATGTTCAAAGCTTACATAGATCCGTTATTTATAATAGGAGTATTAATATTTGCTTTCTTCGTAGGAGTAATTTCTGGAATTTTACCAGCAAGATCAGCAGCGAACCTAGATCCTGTAAAAGCTTTAAGATATGAATAATAATTATGAAGCTTGTTGTAGTCGTTAGAACGGATTTAAATATGGGGAAGGGAAAAATTTGTGCTCAGGTTGCACATGCGGCAGTAGAATGTGTTTTAGAAACTTTAAAAAGAAATCCAGAAAAAGTTGAAAAATGGAGAAATGAAGGAGCTAAAAAAATTGTTCTAAAAGTTAAATCTGAAAAAGAATTAATTAAAATATATGAGAGAGCAAAGAAAGAGGGTTTAGTAACTGTTTTGATTAAAGACGCTGGCTTAACACAGATTCCCCCCGGAACTATCACATGTGTAGGAATTGGGCCTGATGAGGATGAAAAAATTGATAAAATTACAGGTCATTTGAAGTTGTTATGAGTATAGAAGATATTATTACTCAGTTAGAAAAATACAATTTAAAAGGAAAGAAAATTATCATGAGAATTGTATATGAAGACGAAAGGTTAACAATACCACCATTAGAAAGCGTTACTATCAGAACGAACAACAATACTTTCTTTATTACTAAATCAGAAATCATTTGTGATGAAGGAAATTATGAAGAACAAGGTGTTTATATTTTATACTCTAAAGGGCATGTTAGGATCATTCATAGAGAGATAGAAGCTAGTCCTTATTTGGGAAGACCGGTTGCAGTAATAATTATGAAACTTTCTGAAGTAACTATTCACTATAGCAGAAAATGTTATGAGTTGTTAGGAAATCACTGTGCTTACTTGGACTGTCGTATCTAAATTATTTTTATTGGCCTTCCCTCAATTATTGCTTGAATAATTTTTTTTCTAGCAGAATTTACCAACCTTGAAACTTTTGACCTTGATACTTTCATTTTTTCTGCAGCTTGTTCTTGTGTTAAACCTTCATAATCCACTAATCTTAAAGCTTCTAATTCCTCTTTAGTTAAAACAATTGGTTCTGCATTTTTTATGGGGACTGGTATTAATTGTTGAACATCATATTCAAAAGAGATAAAAACGGGTAGAGGTGGTCTCCCCCTATGTCTGTGCCTCCATCTCCATCCCATTATTTCCAACCCCAACCTCTTCTGCCCGCTTGAATACCTAAAGGTAACTCTCCTTTTTCAGCTTTTACTGCAGCTTCTTTTACTGTAATTGGCGGTGAAGAGAATAATTTAACTCCCGATTGTGATAATATAGCATAAGCATTTCCACCAAACTGACCGGCAACAACAGCATCTACATTTTTAGATAATATGAATTGTGCTAGTGCAACACCCTTACCTTTGCCGGTTATTAATCCCGGATTTTGATATACTTCATAATTTTTGATTTCTCCATTTTCTACTTCAACTATTATTATGTATGGAGCTTGTCCGAAGCTAGGACTAACTAGTGAATTTAAATCAGGTCCCAAAGATGCTATTGCCACCCTCATAAGTTTAACATTTTTAATAAGCTTTATAAAATTTTCTATAGAAAATTTTATATATTTTTGCACAAATGTTCAGATATGCCAAGGGGTTGGTGCTGGTATTGGATACTACAAGGAAAAGTACCAGAAATACAGATAGGAAATCAAAGAATACCATTAGTACCCGGAAGAGGAATGGGATGGTTAATATGGTACAGCATGTTAACAGGACAGCAACCTCAAATTAAGGTAACGGAAAAGAACGATATAGAAGAATTAAAAGAAATAGTAAAGCAACTTGCAATACAAATAGAAGAATTAAAGAGAAGGATTGAAGAATTAGAAAGAAGATGAAATTGCTAAAGGAATTCTTGAAGGTAAATGCCTTAATTTTTTCCATTCTTTTTATTTTTAATTTAATTCAAACTTTTGTAAATATAGAACAGATTTTAATAAACGTCAATAATATTACAGGCATCCTTATTTCAGCAATACTTGGTGGAATTTTAATAGGAAATCCGAGTGTTTCTTATGTAATTGGTTACAAATTATTGAATTTAGGAGTACATCCTTGCATTGTAGGGACTTTTGTTTTAGCTTGGCTAACGGTAGGATTTCTTAACATACCTATAGAAGCAAAATATTTTGGAATTAAGTTTAGTATAAAGAAAAATGCTTTATTCTTTGCGTTAGCAATAATATTTGGAATAATATGCTGGCTGATATATTAATAAAAACTATACACGATTATTTGAGGATATTTCCATTTATAGTACTAGCATATATTTTAATTTATCTACTAAGAAAATTTAAAATAAAACAATATGCGAAGAAAGTCAAAAACAAAATACTATTGGCTTACGTTTTAGGGATACTTTCTCATGGTCCTATTTACGCATGGTACCCCTTACTGAAGGAATTGGAATTCTCCGAAGAGGAACTTCTAGCTTTCTTTTACTTAAGAGGAATAAAGCTACCGCAAATACCATTACAAATAGCTTTACTAGGATTAAAGTTAACATTATTATTAAATTCGTATCTTCTTATAGTACCTTTTCTATTTCTTATTAAAGATTTAAAAAGTATTAAATTAAAGAAAGAAAGTGCTCTTCGGAAATAGAGTTCTATATGCTGGGTGTATGTACAAATTTGCATTGAAGGACAAATTTGAAGGATACAGAAAGTTACTACAGAGATATATGGATATAATCATCTTGCCAGAAGAATTTTGTTGCGGGAGACCCGTTATGAATTTAGGGTATTTGGATGATTATAAAGAGCTCGTTAAAAGGAATTTTGAGCTATTTAAAAAGTACAATGTTAAAGAAATAATTTGTCCTTGTCCAGCTTGCTATAAAACCTTTAAAGAAGAATATCCAAAAATACTCGGTAATAAATGGAAAATAAAAGTAAAGCATGTGTCCGAAGTTTTATTAGAATTGGCTAAAAAAGGAAAGCTAAAGAAAAAAGACGTAAAGAAAGTTATATATCATAAAAATTGCCATTTAAGGGATACAAATTTTGTAGAAGAATTATTGAAGGAATTAAAAATTGAATATACTATCTTAAATGGTTGTTGTGGTGCTGGTGGAGGATTTAGAGCAAACTTTCCTGAAATAGCTAGAGAAATAGCTTGGAAATTAACAGAAGGCTTAAGAGGCACCATTCTTACTGCTTGTCCAATGTGTTATTATCATTTAAGAGAAAGTACTTGCAGATGTAGGCTGGAAATTTTAGATTTAATTGATATAGTCCTATGATGAAAGTTCGTTCTATAAGAGAAAAAGTTCTTGAAAACTTATTTTACTATTTAGATAAAGCTAAAGAAAATTTAGAGAAAAATGGATGTTACGTTTATGAAGCTAAAGATTCTAAAGAAGCTTTAAAAATAATTAAAGAATTAGTAGGAGAAGAAAAGTTAGTTTTAAAATCCAAAACAAATGTTGGGAAAGAGATACATTTAAAAGAAGAGTTAAGAAAGAGCGGGATTGAAATAATTGAAACGGATTGTGGTGACTTTATTATAGATTGCTTAGGACTTGAAGGAAATCATCCAGTAATTCCTTGCTATGGATTAACTTTAGAAAAAATTGCTGAAGGATTGTCTAAAAAATTGGGAGTAAAAGTAGAGCCGAATCCAGAGTCTATAGTAAATGCTGTTAGAAATTATGTAAAAAGCAAGTTAAATGAAGCAAAAATTGGAATTACTGGAGCCAATGCCATTTCTTCTGAAGGATCTATATTCCTTGTTGAAAATGAAGGAAACATATCTTTTGTTTCTAGATTGGAAAAGCATATTGTTTTGGCTGGTATTGAAAAAGTAAATCCTACAGATGAAGATTGCATAAAAATATGTAAAGCGCAAGCAGAGGCATTAGGAATTCCGTGGACTTATATAAACGTTATTTCAGGACCAAGTAAAACAGGAGATATTCCGAATACTATAGTTAAAGGAATGTATGGAGCAAAAGAAGTACATGTAATTTTCTTAGATAATGGAAGAAGAAAATTATATGAGTCTGAATTTAGAGAAATATTGATGTGTCTTGGATGCGGGGCTTGTCTATTAGAATGTCCTGTATTTAATATTCTATTAGGAGAATTGGGATTTGAACATAAAGGAGTAAGAGGAATAATACTACAATTCTTTCAAAAAGAATTAAGTGATATTTTCAAAAAAGCATATTATTGCATATGCTGTGGGAGGTGTAAGGATAGATGTCCCGTAGAACTAGATATCCCAGAATTAGTAAGAAAAATGAGATATAAATTAATAAAAGCTGGTTTAGAAACAGAAGTGAACAAAAAAATGATAGAGAAAATAAGAAAATA
>CAZNIQ010000001.1:7860-14811 GCA_964573185.1 Candidatus Woesearchaeota archaeon
TTCTTTCTGATAGTTTCATTATTAGCTTTAGCAGATTCAATTAATCCCTGTATGATATCCTTAATGATTATTATGATAGCAAATTTGTTTTCCTTAGGTTTAGATAAAAAGAAAATTTTAATTCGAGCAGCAATATTCACAGCTGTTGTCTATTTAACTTATTTGGCTTTAGGTATTTTGATTTTCTTGGGCTGGTCATATCTTTATGCTGTTTCGATTGCAGCACAAGTCTTTAATATTCTAAAATTAATATTAGTTCTAGTTTTATTTATTTCTGGAATAATAAATATTATTGATGCTTTTAGAGAAAAAGCCGTTTTTGCTGTTCCAGAGAGTGCTAAAGGAAAAATTCAAAGCTTGATGGTAACAATATCCGTTATAGCAACAATTCTATTAGCAGTTTTTGTTACATTAGTAGAATTGCCTTGCACTGGTATATTCTATTTAGGCTTAATTGCAGTCCTACATTCTATTTTCAAGTCCTTAATAAAATCTTTACCTATTTTAATTTACTATAACGCTTTGTTCATTTTACCTGAAATATTAATTACTTTATCTGTTTGGAAAGGAGCTGAGTATAAAAAGTTATATGATTTCTATAGGGAGCATAGAAAAGAAATGAGGTTATTAGAGGGTATACTATTAATCATAATGGCTTTATTTGTTTACTTATTCGTTAAAATAGGATGAAAGAATATTTGCGATTTATAATTCCTTTAATTATAGCATTTATAATTTTAGCACCCTTTTTTGCTAACATAATAAAAGTAATAAAAAAAGCTGAAAATAATTATGAACAAACAGAAAATGCTACTATTAATATCATAGAAAATAAAAGCTTTGATATCTGGCAAGGAAAACCGAAAATTTGGTATTGTGATAGAGTTTTAATAATTACGAAAAAGGATTATAGACCTCCGGAAAATGTTTTAGAAGAATTCTTTAATCCAAACGGAAATTTATCAAAATTAGGCGAAAAAATTAATCCGATACCAGTAGAATATTCTTGCAGACCTGATGTTAGTAGATGTTTTTATGGAGGAAAAGTTTGCTTTAAGCATGCTGTTAAAGGTGATGGTTATATAATTGAGTGGGGAATGTATTTCTGTCATAATGGAACAGAAATAGAAATGGAATGTAAAGAACCAAAATATTGTTTAATTTACTTTACTGGAATAGGATGTCCACACTGTGCCTTAACAGATCCATTCTTATTTTATGGAATTTTAGAGTGGAACGGTAAAAAATATGTTTTTAAAGAAAAAGAAAACACTATTGTAGTTGAATATGAAATTTATAAGGAAGGAAAATATAATGCAAAAGTTTTTGATAAATATTTAGAAATCTTCTTTAAGCCTGAAGAAAGATGGTGGTATGCCGGAGTACCACATATTTTCATAAATAAAAACAAGGTTATTGTTGGAGACATACCGATTTTAGAAAAATTAAATAAAGAAATTAGATTTTCTACTTGTTCATTTATTAAATAAAGCAATTGTTTCAATTATTAATTTTGCAGCAAAGTTCTCACAGAATTCCTGAGGATATAGCTCAACAACGTCAAAGGCTATCAAATCCACAAAATCTTTTATTTCTTTTATGATTTTAAAATAGTGGAAAGGTCTTATTCCAAAAGGTTCTAGCCAATGTCCACAGCCGGTATCAAAAACATCTAGATCTATTGAAATATAAACTTTTTTCTCTTTAATTTTTTCTCTTATTTTTTCAATAACATTATTTATATTATCCCAAATTTCATAAGGTGTAAAATATAGTATTTTATTTTCTTCTAAGAATTCTTTTTCTCTGAAAGACCAGTTTGAGATTCCAATGAAGATTACATTTTCTGGTTCAATTATTCTTTCCTTTATTAAATAATACATAAAGCTTTGATAATTTACATAAGGGTCTGGCTCACAATCCGGGTGGGCATCGAAATATAATAAAGCAAAATCATGGTTTTCTTTCATTAATTTCAAAATCGGATACGTTATCGAATGGTCTCCACCAAGGAATACGTACTTCTTATCTTTTCTATAAATTTTCTTTATCTCTTGATAAATTCTTTCATATAATTCTTCTAAATTTTTAATATCTTCCAATTCCAAATCACCATAATCAAAAATTTCTTCATAATTAACTTTTCCAAATATGGGGTCAAAAATTCTATAGGAAGCATCTCTAATAGCTTCCGGACCTTCTAAATAATTTTTAACTTTAGATAAGCTTCCTAATTCAGAAGGTATCCCAACTATAATCCATTTGGCTTTTTCAAAGGATTCTGCTTGGGCGTGTGCGAACATTAGATATCTAGGGCTTGCATATATAAACATTATATCTTGGATTTTCCCCAATTAGAAATACTTCTTTAAAAGTGGTTTTTAACTTTCTGTAATATAATGCCTTAAATTTCTTTGGAACAACTATCTGAAAAATACCATTCTTCTTTAAATGTTCTCTAGCTCCCTCTATAAACTTAAAAACAATATCTTTTCCAGCAGAGTATGGTGGATTTGTTATTATTGTATCAAACTTTTTATCTTTTACAGGTTCATAAACATCTCCTTGTAATACTATGCAATCAACATTATTTAATTTACAGTTTAATTTTGCCAATTCAACAGCTTTTGGATTTATATCTACCATATATACTTTGCAGGAAGGACATAATTTCTTAACAACAATTCCAATAACACCATAACCACATCCCAAATCCAATACCTCCCAATTATCTAAAATTAACATGCTCTCAATAAGAAGCCTTGTTCCCTCATCTATTTTATCTTTTGAAAAGACTTCTGATGAAGTATAAAGCTTTATTTTTACTCCTCTTACAATATCTTCTATTAATTTTAATTCTAATGGTTTCTCAGGTTTATTTGTGAAATAATGAGTCATAATCTTTTATTAACTCTTGTAAGTCTATATTTCTTTTTTTCAAGTATTTTAGTAACATTAGGAAAGTGTGAATACCATCAGGAATATAATACCAGCTTTTAAATCCAAATTTGTATCCATCAACATAAAACTTTGCCTTTTTAGATATAGCAACATTATGGGGATTATCTGTTACAATTATATCTACCCTTTGTGCTAGTACTTTTAATAATTTTTCAGGAAAATCTGGAGTAACAACTATTAGTTCTCTTCTTTTGCATAATATTTCTACAAAAATATATGTTAATAATTTATAGTCTAGAAATCTTTCTTTGGTATAAATGCCAATCTGATCAGCATCTGGATCTAGAACTATGTAGAAATCTCCGTTAAAATTAGTTAAATTGGTTAACTCTACGGTTAACTCATGGTTAAATTGGTTAACTTGATCGTTAACCCAGTTAACTTCGTTAAATAATTGGTTAAGTAACGGTTTTAAGTAAATACCCGTACCGCCGTTAGGGTCTACAGTTATAGAATAATCGAACTTCTGGAACTTACCTTTTAAGGCGTTAAGATAAATAGGCTTTATATCTAAAACCATAATATCCTTCTTTTCTTCATTATAATAATCTGAAGGTTTTGGTTCGAAGTTTCTATAGTAATATTTGTAGATAAATTTGAATCCCGTGATATCTTTTGATAAACTTGATCCTGTAATCATAAGTACAGGTATATTTTTTCTTATAGAAGCAAAGAAAGCCATTGGCGTTGAAATAATCTTAAAATCAATAACTGCCGGTTTTATATATTTTAAAATTTCCTTTTTTACTTCAATAGAAATATTTCTTGTATCAGTGCCTACTCCAATTATATCGTAATCGTTTAGAAAACCAACTATATTTTTTACTTCTTTTACACTCTTAATTACTAGCATTTTTTCTTAAAGGAACAAATAAATATAAAATCAGCGAAGCAGAGACGTCATCACCCTGCAGCTGTCCTCGGCTTCATCACCATTTTTATAAAGTTTTCAAGTTTTTTAGCTTTAATGGAAAGAATCGCTATATTCAATTGGCAATGCCCAAATTGTGGTGGTTCCATTTCTAATGATCGTTTAGAAATCTATGCTCCTTGTGAAAAATGTTTGGATGTTCCCATTGAAAAATTAAGGGAATTATTTAATAAATTACCTAGAGAAGAATATCTTAAAACAATTGTAAAACTTTTAGAGGAAAGAGGAAAGTTAAAAGATTATAAAAAATTATATGAATTGGAATTAAAGGTAAAGGAATTTGAGGAATTCTTTAAAAAAGCTGTCGGGTCTAAACCCTGGTCTGCTCAAAGAACCTGGTTTATAAGAGTCTTAAAAAAAGAATCCTTTTCTATAACAGCTCCAACAGGAATGGGAAAAACCACTTGGGGTTCGGTAATGGCTATATACTTAGCTCATAAGGAAGGAAAGAAATGCTATATTGTTTTACCTACAAGGATTTTGGTAAAACAGGTTTATGAAAGAATACAGAAATTCCTAGAGAATTTAGGGATTCTAGATATAGAGGTTCTAGCTTATTTAAAAACTTCTCAAAAGTTAAAGAAGCAAATTCAGGAAGGAAAATTTGATATTTTAATTACTTCTAACCAATTTTTAGCAAGGAATTTTGAAATCCTAAAAGACAAACATTTTGGTTTTGTATTTGTAGATGATGTTGATGCTTTACTAAAAGCTTCTAAAAATATTGACAGAACTTTACAATTAATTGGTTTCAAAGAAGAGCATATTAACTTGGCTTGGGAAATTATTAAATTGAAATTACAAATAGCTAAAACAAAAGATCAAAAGAAAATTGAAGAACTTGCTAACAAGATTAAAGAACTAAAAGATAAGTTAGAAGAAGAGAAAAAGAAGTTAGATTTAGGTGTTTTAGTTTTATCCTCCGCTACAGGAAAAGCTAGGGGATTGAGAGTTAGATTATACAGAGAACTATTGAATTTTGAGATTGGAGCTTCGAAGGTTTCTATAAGAAATATAATTGATGTTTATAAATATCCTGAAAAAGATATAAAAGAAGAAGTTTTGGAATTAGTCAAAAAGCTTGAGGATGGTATTTTGATATTTGTAACTACAGATCAAGGAAAGGATTTTGCAGTAGAACTTGCGGAATATCTTAAAAATCATGGAATAAAAGCGGAAGCTGCGATCGCAGGGAAAACTGATGTTATAGAGAAATTTGCAAAGGAAGAATTAAATGTTCTCGTTGGAGTAGCCCATTACTACGGTACTATAGTTAGAGGATTAGATCTTCCACATAGGGTAAAATATGCTATATTCACTGGAGTTCCAAGATTTAGATTTAGTGCTAAGGTTGAAGAAACGGATCCTAGAAGAATATTGCTATTATTAAGAACGTTATTAGATTTCTTACCTGAAGAATATAAGGAAGAAGCTGAAAAAGTATTTAGAAAACTTGCAGATAATCTCAAAAAAACAAGTCCCGCAGCTATTACAGAAGTTAAAAAAGCTATTGAGGAAAATAGGAAATTAGAAGGTTTTCTAGGATATTTACAGGAATTAACGTTAAGAGCTAAGGAAATTTGTAAAAAAGCGTTATCTGATGAAAGAGTGATAAAGAAAATAGAGGAATATCCATATTTAGCTTTAGAAAGAAAAGACGATACTTTATATATCTTAATTCCTGATGTAAAAACTTATATACAGGCTTCTGGAAGAACCTCAAGATTATATGCAGGAGGCATTACAAAAGGTTTGTCAATAGTTTTGGTAGATAACGAAAAATTGTTAAAAGGCTTGATGCAAGCTCTAAAGTGGATAGAGTATTAAAGTTTTTCTAAATAAAAGATTGCATAAAAATTTCTCCCTTTTCTTTTAATAAAAACATCTATAACTGCAAAATACTTAATAATTTCGTTAACAAAATCTTGAGGATATATTCTTAATTTAGATTTCATTTCAGGAAATCCGAAGAGTTCGAATTCTATATAAGCTTTTCCACCCGGCTTTAAAACGTTGTATAAAGCGTTTAAGAACTGCTTATAGTTTTTATCTAAATTTTCAACATATACTAAATCCACTTTGTTTATAAAATTCTTGTACATATCTAGAAAAGATCCTTTAACATATACTTTATTTCCAAAAGTTCCAGCTTTTTTATCATTTATAAAATAGAATTTCTTATCAGTATATTTATTTGCAAACCTTTCTAATTTAAAACCATATATATCTAAAATTATTTTTGCTTCAGAGAGGTCATGAGTCATCATTTTCTCAGCTAAGGGTGAGTTCCTCATTTAAAATTAAGATTAGTTTATAGATTTTTAATGATGAGGCGTTTCCACTCTGATTATGATGATAGGTCCCATTGCTGATCAGCCCCGTGACGCTTCATCATTTTCAGCAGTACAGATCCTCATCACTTCTTTTAATGTATAAATGTTCTTTTTAAAATCACAAGACCTTAAATATTCAAAACCTGTAATATCTATAAATGCAATTTTTCCTTTTATTTCTCTTAAAATGATTAAAAGCTCATTCAAATCTAAAAGAAACGCATAATTATTATATCTGTTGCAAACAAAATCTCTCTTAAGTATATCCAAATCTATAGACACATATAGTTCGTTTGGAAGTTCTTTTAAAAAATTAATAACGTTTCCCCAATTACTTCTATCTTTTCTTATCAAAATATATTTATCAAAAGAATTCGTTTCAGGTTTAAGAAAGCCAACATAGAACATTTCTTTTACATTTGCCAATTTTTTAATAAATCTTGCAAAGCTTCCAGTGTTTATCCCTTTCATTAAAGAGTAATCATCTGGATGTTGATCTATATGTAAATAGTACTTCGGTTTTATTTTGATTAAAATAGCTAGAGTAATGAAATGTTTTTTATCTGAACCATAAATGTAAAAATTATCTTCAGGTATTATTTTTGATATTTCGAGAATTTCATTTTCTGTATAATAAGGTTTGCTTGGAAGCTTAAGATCTACAATCTTATCAAAGTTAAAGTACTTCTTTAATTCCTCCGTTGCTTTATCTATATTGATTAACGC
>CAZNIQ010000001.1:14911-18698 GCA_964573185.1 Candidatus Woesearchaeota archaeon
ATGGATTAAAGCTAAGACAAAATTAGAGAAAGCTGCTGAAGCTGTTGCAGCAGAATCTTCTGTTGGTACATGGACCGATATTAAAACAATGAATCAATATGTTTTTGAAAAATATAGGGCAAAAGTATTTAAAATAATCAAAGTTACGGAAAATTCTGGTTTTGTTTTTATAGCTTATCCTTTTGAACACTTTGATATTAAAAATTTAGCACAATTGTGGGCTTCTATATTTGGAAATGTCTTTGGAATGAAAGAATTAGAAGAATTATATTATCTTGATATCAGATTGCCCTTAAAATATCAAAAACAATTTGATGGTCCTCTGTATGGATTAGAAGGTGTTAGAAAATATGTAGGTACAGATAAAAATAGAAGACCTCATGTAGGTACAATTGTAAAACCGAAAGTTGGTTTAGCTCCTAGAGAATTTGCAGAAGTTGCTTACAAAGCATGGGTTAATGGTTTAGATTTGGTAAAAGATGATGAAAACTTAGTTGATCAAGATTTTTGTAAATGGAAGGAAAGATTTAATTATACTTTTGATGCTTTGGATAAAGCAGAAGTTGAAACAGGGGAAAAGAAATTATATATGGTAAACATCACAGATTCCTCTATAGAAAGAATGCTAGAAAGATTGGATTATATTAAAGAGAGAGGACATAAGCAGGTAATGCTCGATGTTTTCATCCTAGGATTTCCAGCTTTAAGTTACATACTCAAGGTTACTAAAAAGTATAGATTAATTGTACATGCTCATAGAGCGGGTTATGCTGCTTGGCATAGGGGGAACTATGGAATTAATTTTGGAATTCTTGAAAAATTCTATAGACTTTTAGGTGTAGATCAATTACATATAGGAACGGGTGTTGGAAAAATGGAAGCAGGTGTTTTATTAGTAAAGAAATTCCATGAAATAGCAACTAAAAATGATATTGAAGAAGAAATTTATTTAGGATTTTTAGAACAAAAATTTTTAGATAAAATAAAACCTTTAATGCCTGTTGCTTCTGGAGGTTTAGATCCTACAAAAGTTGATGCTTTAGTAACAATCTTTGGAACAGATATAACAATTCAAGCTGGTGGTGGAGTACATGGACATCCAGATGGTACTGAAAAAGGTGCTAGAGCTTTAAGATTAGCCGCTGAAATTGTAGCTAGAGGTGAAAAAGTAAAAGATTATATAGAAAAGTATGAAGAATTAAAGAAAGCATATGAAAAGTGGGGATATGAAGAACCAGAAAAATATGAAAAAATACTCAAATTAAAAGAAAATAAAGAGGTTCTAGAAAACGTTGTTAAAAGTAAAGGAATAGAATTTATAAGGTTATTGTGGAGTATCTAGAAATGGAGTTCGAAATATTAAAAGAATTACCTGTAAGAATAGAAACACCGGACTGGGATTATAAGTATAAAATTAGGGTATTAAAAGATAAAGGTGGTAAAATTTTATTATCAATTAAAGATGAAGTTACAGGTTCTGAAGTAGTGTTCCCACCAGAAGTATTAGATAAGGCTTTAGAGGAAATTAAGAAAAAGTAATCTGTCCGTAGCCGGCTCATCATTTTTCAGGAGGGACCAAGGAGTCTTCATGAAGAAACGAGAACACGCTGAGCATGATGAAGCTAGACGAATCAGATTACCCGGAATCATCATTTTCAGTAATCCAGGCGATCATCATTTATTATTAAATTACGTAAAAATTTATAATGATGAAACCCCGCTTCGCGGAAATATGAAGAGGTTCTACCACGCTGATGCTAGCTAAAGAACACGTTATCTTTTCAATTCTTCTTTCTTTCCCACTAATCTTACTTTTAATTTTTAAGCCAATATATCTAATAATCTTTTTAATAGGTTTAATTTTGGGAAGTTTAATTCCGGATATTGATGAAGAAAATAGCTATGTATATAAGTTGGTAAATAAGATTCAAAAGAGAATAATTTATTTAAAAGAAAAAAATGTGAAAAAATTTGAGGAGGAAAGGAAAAAATTAACTATACAATTAATATTAGCTTATTTCCTTTATATTTATGCTCTTCTTATCAAGTATCTTATTTATAAACCTTTGGCATTTTTCACAAAAGAACAACACAGAGGAATTACACATACAATTTATTTTCCTATAATTTATGTTGCTTTTTTATTTTTAATTTTATACTTCTTGAAGCTTCCCTTTAAATTAGCTTTTTGGTTCTTGCTGGGTAATTTCTTGGGAGTACTTTTCCATATCTTAGGAGATTCTTTAACAAAGTCGGGTATTGCTCCTTTCTATTTTGGGATAAGACTAAAAGGAAAATATCTGACTGGCAAAGATTCTAACGTACCCATCAAAATTATTTTATTATTTCTAATTTTAACAATTCTTTTGAAACTCTTTTTCGAAGTATCATGGATATTTTATTACATTCTGGTCTTTCTATATTTTATTTATATTTGGGTCAGCAGCGGTGGCTGATCATCATTTTCAGATCCTGCAGGCTTCATCACCTTCTTTTTAAATTACTTCATAACTTATTATAAATAATGATGACCTGGACCGCTACTGAGTATGATGATAAGGCCATCGTCTGAAAAACTTTTCTTAAAATATTATCTTAATGCTCTTAGCCCTAGGTATAGAATCTACAGCACATACATTTGGAGTTGGTATCGTAAGAGATGATGGAAAAATTTTAGCTAATGAAAAAATAGTTTATACTACAAAGGAAGGAGGGATACATCCTAGAGAAGCCGCAGAATTCCATGCAAAGAATTTTGACAAAGTTTTAATTAAAGCTTTAGATAATGCTGGTATTTTAATTGTAAAAAGGGATAGAACGTATTTTTTTGATGTTCTAAGCTTTCTAAAAGATAAAGAGGGTTTTGAGGAAGTAGTTGTTGAAGAACCTTTCAAAAGAAGAAGATATCTTGAATCTAATAAAGAAATTTATGTTGAAAACCAGAAATTAATTAATTATGATTTAGATCTTGAATCTATTGACAAAAAAGAATTAGAAAAATATAAAGTAAATTTGATAGCAGTTTCTAAAGGACCTGGTTTGTATCCTACGTTAGTTAATGGTATTTTTATTTCAAAAGTTCTTGCTTTAAAACTTGATGTTCCAATAGTTGGGGTGAATCATTGCGTTGCTCACGTAGAAATTGCTAAATTGGTTACTGGTTTTAAAGATCCAGTAGTTCTTTATGTTTCAGGAGCGAATACGCAAGTAATTGCTTATGAAGGAGGAAAATATAGAATTTTTGGAGAAACGTTGGATATGGGAGTAGGAAATTTCCTCGACGCTATAGGAAGATTATTGGGTTTAGGATTTCCTGCTGGGCCGAAACTCGAAGAGCTAGCTAAAAAAGGCAAGAATTTGATAGAGTTGCCCTATACTGTGAAGGGAATGGATATACAATTAGGAGGAATATATACATATGTTAAAAATCTTTTAGAGAAGAATCCAAATATTTCTAAGGAAGATTTGGCTTTTTCAATACAAGAGCATGTTTTTGCAATGTTAGTTGAAGTTTTAGAAAGGGCAGTAGCACATTTAAATAAAGAAGAGGTGATACTGACTGGGGGTGTTCCTGCAAATAGAAGATTACAAGAGATGGTTAGAATAATGGCAGAAGAGAGGGGTATAAAATTTAAGCCTTTACCATTTGATTTGGCTACAGACAATGGAGCAATGATAGCTTGGACAGGAATCCTATGGTATAAAAAAGGTTATAAGGATGATATAGAGAGTTTAGAACCGGATCCTTATTGGAGGACTGATCAAGTTGAAGTATGAAAAAAGAAAT
>CAZNIQ010000001.1:18798-38818 GCA_964573185.1 Candidatus Woesearchaeota archaeon
GAAAAATATTCAGATTTAATAGATAATCTTACAGAACCTTTTAATGGAATAATTTATGATAAAAGAATAGCAGTTTGTTTAGTAGAGAACCACACAGCTTACTGCTTGGGATCAAAGGAAATAAAAATAATGAATTATACTATCCAATACTTTGAATCATGCTATACGCAAAAAAGCTTTAATCCAAAGGAATACAGTGTTTTTGTTTTAGTACCGATAGAATTTTTAAAAGAAAATGAAAGTATTTTAGAACTAATTAACAAAGGAAAAATTAAAGTTCCAAGTTCTTTATTAAAGGCAATAATTTCTTAACCTTGCTTATTAGTTCATCTATCCATCTTGGATATCTTCCCTTTATATTTACCCATTTTACTCTCTCAATTTCATTCTTTGGCATAATTTTTCCTTTTCTATAGATTAATAAATAATATATTGCTAGCTTTTCTGTATTTCTTACTTTATATCTTTTTGCATCTATTGGAAAAAGTATTTTATAGGAAAATTCATCTAAATTTATTTCTTCTTTAAGTTCTCTTTTTAAGGTATCAATAGGTTGTTCATCTTTTTCCATCCTCCCACCAGGTAGGGTAATTTTACCATCTCTAGTTTTAACTATCAAAAATTTGTTTAAGTCTTTGTTTAATATAATGGCTTTTATTGTAATCTCCATAAAATTAATTTATTCTAAAAAAGTGTATATTTTTGCCGGCCGTAGAGTCAGCGGTGCGAGTTTCCGTAAGGATACGATGAGCACCGCCCTCCCGCGGCCGGTACACTATTTCTTCTTTCTGAACTTAGCATAGAAAAACCCGATAGTATCCTCTTTATGAGGCCACATTCTTATCGTTCCGGGTATAAATCCGGGAGATCCTATGTTTTTTGGCAATGGAACTAATTCAAAATCCTTATGTGTTTTTAAAAACCATTCTACATTATCCTCATCTTCTTCTTTTAGCAAAGTACATGTACAATATAATATTTCACCACCGGGCTTTACTAATTCTGCTGCTGCATCTAATAATTCTCTTTGCAACTGTGCTAGCTCTTCAACTTTTTCTTCTCTCAACCTCCAACGCAACTCCGGATTCTTATGTAATGTACCGTCAGAGGAACAAGGAACATCTAATAGAACTTTATCCGCTATCTCTGTACCAAGAATATCCGGTGCTTTCCTAGCATCTTTCTTATAAATCTTTACAATTTTATCTGTCCCCGTTCTTTTGAGTAATTCCTTCATTCTTTTGATTCTTTCATCTTCTATATCAAAAGCATATATTCTTCCTTCCAATCTCATTAATTCCGCCATATGTTCTGTTTTTCCGCCGGGAGCAGCACACATATCCACAACAGTTTGCCCCGGTTTTGGATCCAAAAAAATAGAAGCTAAAGCCGCAGCTTCTTCTTGTACAATTATCATACCTTTCTGATATTCTTCAGATTTGTCGAAATTAAATGGTCCATCAAATTTTAGTATAACTTTCAAGTATTTTCCAAATTGTACTTTCTTCTTATATTTCTTTTCAAGTATTTCTTTCATTTCTTCTGGAGTCGTTTTAAGAATATTTACCCTAACAGAAATCTTAGGAACTCTCATAAAATATTCAAATAGTTTCCTAGCTTCTTCCTCTCCAATTAATTGAATTATTCTTTTGGCGTACCATTCGGGGATAAAATATTTTAACTCCCATTCTGAAAATCCTTGCAAATATTTTTCTTTCTCTTCCTCTAATTCTTCCCAAAGTTTTCTGAACATTACGGCAGCACCCGGATGTGTATTATAATGTATCCATTCATATAATTGTCTTTTAGCTTTATTCATGTCTTCTTTATTAGGATAGAAAACTAAGAAATATACAGCAATTCTCATTGCTTGTCTAAACCAAGGATCTAAGATATTTACATGCCTAGCTCCTGTAACTTTTAATATTATTTTATCAATGATTCCCATTCTTCTAAAAATTTCATAAAAGAATTTCGTAATCTTTCTATCAACATCGGTACCTAATAAATTGTATTTCTTCAATACTCTTCTTTTAGCATCTTGAGATGGTTTAATTTCCTCAGATTTGAGAAGTACTTCACCAAGAACTTTGAATATTTCTTTTCTAGGATCTCTTATCATTATTAAATTTTCAAGGTGAGATTTTAAAATGATGAAGGGGAGCCGTTCTGAATTATGATGATTCTTCTATCAACTGATTTAAATCTTTGGTATTAACAAATTTTATGCTAGAAGAAATAAAGGAAATGTTAAGACCTTCTGAAGAAGAAAGAAAAAAAGCTTATAAAATAATTAATGAATTCATTAATCTTTTACAAACAAATTTAAAAGATGCTGATGTATTCTTAGGCGGATCTTTTGGTAAAGATACTTGGTTACCAGGTGATTCTGATGTAGATTTATTTGTAAGATTTGATAAAAAGTACAGGGGACAAAGAATATCAGATCTACTTGAAGAAGCTTTGAAGAAAATAAATGTTTCCTATATTAGGCTTCATGGTTCCAGAGATTACTTTAAAGTTAAGTATAAAGGTTATGAATTTGAGATAGTACCCATATTAAAAATAGATAATCCAAAGGAATATGAAGTTATTACAGATGTTTCACCTTTCCATGTCTTATATGTTAAGAAAAAATTAGATGAAAAACCGGAATTAAAAGATGAGATAAGATTGTTGAAAGCATTTATGAAAACTATAGGTGTTTATGGAGCAGAATCATATATACAAGGTTTTTCGGGATACGTTTGCGAACTCTTAATAATTTATTATAGATCTTTCCTTAACCTTCTAAAAGAAGCACTAAATTGGAAGCCAAAAGTTGTTATAGATATCGAAAAACATTATAAAAATGAAAAAGAAATTTTCAAGAAGCTAAATAAACATAAGTTAAAATCTCCATTGATTATTATAGATCCCGTTGATCCAGAACGCAATGCTGCCGCTTCATTATCTTATCAAACTTTCTCAAAATTCTTATTAAATGTTTATTTCTTTTTAAAAGATTTAGAGGAAAAGAAAGATATTAAAAAGTGGTTTTCTAGAATAAAAAAGAAAAAAGAAGATTTAATAAAGAAAAAAGAGAAATTGAAAGTTCCAATGATTTTATTTGAGGTTAGAGGTAAAGGTAATAACAAAGATGTTGTAAATACAAAAATATTAAAATTTAAGGAGTTTTTAGAAAAGCAATTAGAAATATATGGATTTAAGGTTTTAGATTCTGAAATAATATTTCAGGAAGATGTTAATTCAAAAGGTTATATTGCACTATATTATTATCCAAAAGAGTTACCAGAGTATACTTTGCATGAAGGTCCTTTACCATGGATTCATCCTCATTTTGAAAGATTTGTGGAAAAATGGAAAGAATATGAAATAAAAGTTAGATCCGATGGCAAACTAATAGCAATAATCCCAAGAAAAATAAGAAATATCAAAGAATTATGGGAATACTTAAAAGATAAGTATAAAAGTAGCATTGAGGACAAAGTAGAGGTTTTAAATGTAGAATTTTATGATTAAAGATGGGGAATTACCTAACATACGTTTATGATAAAAAACCTCGTGGAAAGGTACTTAGGAAATTAAGAGCAGAGTACTATGATACCGATGTAACTGTTTGGATAGGGAAAAGAGGTTTAACAGAGAAAGTAATAGAGGAAATTAAAAGGCAGTTGGAAAATAAGAAAGTAATTAAAATAAGAGTCCTAAAAAATGCTATAGTAGGGAAATCCAGAAAAGAAGGTTTAATAGAAATTGCTAAAAAGTTGGTTGAAAAGGGATTGTACGTGATAGACATAAGAGGTTATACTATATTGGTATCTGAAAAACTATGAAGTGCCCATACTGTAAATCGGATTTGGAAATTTATGAGAAAATTCATGAAATACCATATTTTGGTAAAATAGTTATCTTTACTGTAAGATGCCCGAATTGCGGTTTTAAGAAATCAGATATAGAGATTTTAGAAGAAAAAGAACCATTAAGATACGAATTTAAGGTAGAAAATTTAGAAGATTTAAATACTTTGGTTATAAGATCCTCTACTGGCAAAATATCTATTCCAGAGTTGGGTATTGATATAGAACCGGGGCCTGCAGCTGAGGGCTTTATTACAACCGTTGAGGGAATTCTTGATAGGATTGAAAGAATAGTAAGAACTGCTGCAAGGTGGAGATTAGAAGAAGGAAATATTGAAGCTTTTAGAAAAGCACAAGATGTTTTAAAGAAAATTTATGAAGCAAAAGAAGGGAAGTTCAAGTTTACGTTAATAGTAGAGGATGAAAGGGGGAATTCAGCAATAGTTTCCGATAAAGCTAAAAAAACTAAGATTTGATTTCTTTAATCTCAGATTGCCCTTTAGGTCTATAGATTTCTGCAAAAGGAGGTGTTACAATAATCCATTCTCCTCCTACACCTGCTATATCTCCATCTATTGCTTCTACAGTCTTTTTAATTTTCGCAATTGCTCTTTTTAACTCAACGTAATCTTTTTCTTTTAAAGGCCTTATATCAACAAAACAGATAGTATATCCTTCTCTTATAGCATCTAATATTTTCTTTACATCTGAAAATTCGTTTAAAACAAAGACCCTTACTTGAATCTTGGCTTTACCAAGCTTAACTACTTCAGAAGGTTTAATTTCAATATACCCCTCTTCTTCCTTCTTTTCTTCCTCTTTTTTCTTGAATATTTCTTTAATCTTTGACAATACCATTGTTAATTATTATTTAGCAAGGTACTTATATTTAAAGGTTTTAGGATAAACAATAATATTAAGCTTTGCTGTATTTCATTATTTCCTCCTGTAGTTTCTGAAGTTTTTCCCTAAGCTTTTCTTCTTGTTTATTTAAACTTTGTAACCTTATTTCCAGAATTTCCTTCCTTTCTTTTAATTCTTGTAAAACTTTATTTTTATCAACTTCTAAGAGAAGGTTTCCTATTAACTTGTAAACTTTTTTATTTTCCTCTAATTTTTCTAGTTCTTGGATAGCGTTATTTATTTCTTCTAATTGGCTTTGTATTGCTTGTTTTTGTGCTAAAATTGTTTGTAAAGATTGCTCAACTATTTTTAATTGTTCCAATTTCTGTTGTATATCCATTTCCCTTCTTTTAAAGTAAATTATTTAACTTTTCGTATATAACTAGTAACCGTAAAACTTGGTTTATTTGTGCTCTTAAAGCATTGGGATCTTGAGCTTTTACTTCAAAAATTAAATAATTATTTTCTCTTTTTATTTTTAAAACAGCTCTCCATTCTCTCTTGCTTTCTAAAAACTTTATACTTTTGAAAAGAATATCATCATAGCTTTGCTTTAATTCTAAAATATATTTCATCTAGCTTTAAGATGCTTTACAATTTTTGGTCTGGGTTTGTATAATATTCTAGATCCACAATATGGGCATCTAACTCTCTTTTTTATCTGTTCTGGTTTAATTTCTCTTCCACAAACAAAACATTTATAGACGACCATTATCTAATTTCATAAGGAGTCCAAGCTTTACCTGCAAACTTCTTTCCACATTTTTCACAATACCATATCCCAACTGCTAAAGCTTTAACAGCTTTTGACTTGCAGAAGGGACATTCCCACCTTTTCTTTTGCAAAGATTTTAATTCCGCCCATCTCTCTCTTATTCTTTTACCATATCTTGGTCCGAATCTTCCAGCAATTCCAACTTTCTTAGTATGAGAAGGCATTGAAAGTTGTATAAATATAAATTTAAAAGTTTAATTCATGAAGCTTCATACTCAAAAAGCTTGGAAAATAGTTAAAGAAATAATAAATCAATCAGATACCATACTTGAAGTATTAGATTCTAGGATGCCAAATGAAACTAGAAATAAAAAAATAGAGAAATACATTGATAAAAAGGGAAAGGAGCTTATACTTGTTTTAAACAAAGCTGATTTGGTGCCGGAAGATTTTGCTAAAAAAGTGAAGGAATTATTTGAATATGAGTATCCTACGGTTTATGTTTCTGTAACTAAAAGAAAGGGAACGAGAGCATTAAGAAAAGCTATAAAATTATATTCTCCAATGAAAGATAAAATCTATATTGGAGTAATAGGATATCCAAATACAGGAAAATCCTCTTTAATAAATATTCTGAGAGGAAGACATGTAACTTCTGTAGCTCCGATACCTGGTTGGACAAGAGGTTTTCAAATAATAAAACTTTCAAGGAAATTTTATTTAATTGATACCCCTGGTGTGTTTCCTCCTGAAAATGAAATAGATTTGTTAATTAAAGGAGCTATAAGACCTGAAAAATCAGATTATCCAGAAAAAGCAGCAGCTTACTTAATAAAGAAAGCTCAAGAAAATTGTCCATGGGTATTTAAAGAAAAATATGGAATAGATATAAAGAATAAAAGCGAAGAAGAAGTTCTTTTAGAGTTAGCTGATAAATTTAAAATAAAAGGGGAAGAAGAAGAGAAAATGAGAAAGGCTTCTATTAGATTATTAAATGATTGGATTAAAGGAAAGTTAAATATCTATTGGTTGTGATTTTTAAATTTTAGCTCTTTAATAAGAAAGTGGTAGATGTTTCATTTGGAGAAGTCAAAGAAGTTCCTGAAAAGTTAAAGAAGCTTGTAGAGGTTGCTTTAGCAGAAGCTATAGAGAACTATCAAAGAAGAATGATTGTTCTCTGTGGAGAAAAAGCTGCTTTCTATTCCGGCATTCTATCTGCTCTTACAGCTAAATCTTTAGAAAAACTTTTACCCCAAGTTAGAATTCTTTATGTTACCGAAAAGTTTGAGGAAGAGTGGAAAGAAAGATTTGAAGATTTTAAAAGAGGTTTTAGGATCTATGGAAAGGATCTGGATTTTGAAAAAATAATCTATAAAGAAACTGTTGAAGTTATGGGGAGAACTTACGAAATTTTAATTTTAGACATGGTAAGATCTTTAACTCCAGATGATATTGGAAGAGTTTTTGGTGTGGTAAGGGGAGGTGGTTTAATTTTCGTAATAGCTCCTCCCTTCGAAAAATGGCCTGAAATAAAAACTACTTTTCATGAGCATCTCTTAACACCTCCTTATACTTTAAAAGATACAAAAAATAGGTTTTTGAAAAGATTTGTTAGAAAATTAAAAGAACATTCTGGAATCTACATTTATGATGCTGAAAGAGAAGAAATGATAAAAAGTCCTGAAACTTTGGATAGGGATCTTAACGTTATATTTCCTGAATTCGAAAAACCGAGAATTCCTCTAGTAACGAAATTTGATAAAAAGATATATGAATTAGCTGCAACTGAAGATCAAGTAAAGGTATTGCAATTATTAGAAGAAATTTTAGATAAAAGGAAAGTAGCCTATGTTATCACAGCTGATAGAGGTAGGGGTAAATCTGCAGTTGTTGGTTTAGCATTAGCTGCAATTTCAAAAATATATTATGATAAAAAGAGGAAATTAAGGATAGGTGTTACAGCTCCTGAAAAAGAAAATGTATTAACTTTGTTCGAATTTTTAGAAAAAGGACTAAGAAGATTAAAGTTAGATTATGAAAAAAGAAAAGATAGAATAGTAATTGAAGGTAAGAAGCCAATAATTATAGAATATAGAAAACCGTTGGAACTTGTTGAAAAGAAGTATGATATTGTTGCCGTAGATGAAGCAGCAGGGATAAATATAAACATGCTCTACAGAATTTTAGACAGATTTGACAAGCTAATCTTTTCTTCAACAACACATGGTTATGAAGGTGCGGGAAGAACATTCTCTGTAAGATTTCTAAAATATCTAAAAGAAGAAACGGACTTTGAGGTTATCGAATATAAAATGAAAAAACCTATAAGATATTCTGAAAATGATCCTATTGAGAGATGGCTATTTGATACTTTAGTTTTAGATGCCGAGCCTGCTCAATTAGATAAAAGAGATTTAGAAGCTGTAGAAAAATTAGATACGAAATTTTACACTCCTGATTTGGATTCCTGGTTTGAAAAAGAAGAAAATAAGTTAAGACAGTTTGTAGGAATTTATATTCTAGCTCACTATAAGAACAGGCCAAATGACATTGCGATGATTGCAGATGCTCCTCATCATGATGCTAGAGCTTTGGAACTCTCTACTGGTAAAATAGTAACAGCAATTCAGGTTGCCTATGAAGGTGGAATTCCCGAAAATGTTATTAAACAGATGCTGAAGGGATATAAGCCAAAAGGAAATGTAATTCCTGATATAATTACTAAACATTATAGAAGGTTGGATTTTGCAAAACTAAAGGGGATACGTATTGTTCGTATAGCTACGCATCCTGATGTTCAAAATAGGGGTTTAGGTTCTAAAGCTTTACAAGAATTGGCAGAACAGGCTAAAAAAGAAGGTTATGATTGGATAGGTTCTGGTTTTGGTGCTACAGTAAAATTATTGAACTTTTGGATAAAAAACGGGTTTGTTCCGGTGCATATATCCTCAGAGAAAAATCCTGTATCTGGGGAATACTCTGTAATTGTTGTAAAACCATTAAGTCCTAAAGCAGAAAAAATAATTAGAGAGGTAAATTACGAATTTAGATGGAAGTTTTTGAACCAAGTTACAGATACTTTCTTTGATATAGAGCCGGAATTAGCTTTGCTATTGTTAAAAACTCCTTATAGATTTAAACCACATTTCAAACCCTTGTTAACTAAAGTTCAATTAGATAAATTCAAAGCATACTTCAAGACAAAAATGGTTTACGAAGTAGCTTCAGATTGCGTAAGATTGGCAACGATGTATTACTTTATGTATACAGACAAAGATAAGCCACAATTGGAAGAAATTGAGGAAAAAATATTATTCTCAAAGGTATTTTTAGCATGGAGTTTTAAGAAAATAAGGAAATATTTTGGAATAAAGGAAAGCAAAGCTAGAAAAATTATAAAAAGAGCAAGTAAGAAGCTTTATGAATGGATTAAAGATAAAGTATAATTAACTACAGTATTTATTATATATTTCCTTACATTCTTTTTTATCTTTTATAGCTTCACATCCTTTAGCCAGATATAGATTATAGCACTCTATAGAACTTAAAGTTACTTGCATACTCTTGTTAGCAGTTTCTGTAAATCCTTTTGTCGTTTTAAAAGTTTTCCCATAAATGCTATAGAAAAATCCAATCAAAGCAATTGTTGCAACCAAAACTAAAATTATTTTTCCCAGAGAACTCAAAGCAAGACCTCTCATTAAAAATTAATAAAACTGTTTTAATAAAACCCTTATGCTTATAGAGCACCCAATAGAAAAGCCACCAAAGCACATTGACGCCGATTATGCTATAAGAACTTTTGAGATAGCTAAAAAAGAAAAAAAGAATCCTTTAGAAATCGCAAAAGAAATATATGAAAAGTTGAAAGATAATCCTTACATAGAGAAAATTGAATTAAAAGGCCCATATGTTAATATAAAATTAAGATGGAATAAAATTTTAACATATATTTTAAATAATAAAGAAAAATTATTTTCTTTTGATAAGAAAGATAAAAAAATCATAGTTGAACACACTTCTGTAAATCCGAATAAAGCTTTGCATATAGGACATCTAAGAAACGCTGTTTTGGGTGATACATTAGTGAGATTGCTAAGATTTTATGGTTATAATGTTCAGGTTTTAAACTATATAGATGATACAGGTTCTCAAGTAGCAGATACCGTTTTAGGTTTTTATTTTTTGGGTTTCCCCGAAGATCCTAAAGAATTTGATTTAGATAAATGGTTAGAAAGATTAAAAGAATTCTTAAAGAGATTGAATTATTCTGAAGAGAAAATAAAAGAAATTATAGAAAAAGTTAGAGAATTAGTGAATGAAAGAATGGAAGGTTTCAAGAAAATCTATGGAGAATATAAAAGTATAAGGTTTGATATTTATGCGGGAGATTTCGTATATGTTATTGTAAATAAACTTTATGAGTTAGTCCCAGAATTAAAAGAGTTTCAGAAAAAAATAATAAAGGAAATAGAAGAAGGAAAAGGTAAAATTTATGAATATACTATGAAGTTTACTAGGAAGATTTTGGAATTGCAGCTAGATACTTTGTGGAAATTTGAAATATATTATGATTTATTAAATAAGGAAAGCGATATTTTGCATTTTGGTTTCTGGGACTATGCTTTCAAGGTATTAAAAGAAAGGGGGTTTGTCATATACATTACTGAAGGTGATTTAAAAGGAACTTGGTCTTTAGATTTAGAGAAAATAGGATTAAAGGAATTGGGAAAATATAAAGTACTAGTTAGATCTGATGGAACTACTGTTTATTTAGCTAAAGATATTGGTTATGCTTTTTGGAAACACGGATTAATAGATAAGGACTTTAAGTATAGAGAATTTTGCGTACAGCCTAATAATGAGGTTTTATGGGAAACTTCTAAAGATGGTATAAAAAATCCTAAAGATTTTGGAAATGCTGATATTTCTATTAATGTAATAGGTATGGAGCAAAAATATTTGCAGAAAATCGTTGAAAAACTTATAGAAACGTTTACAAATGGGAAGAAAAAGTACATTTATTATGGTTATGGTTTAGTTATGTTAAGTTCTGAAACTGCAAAATTATTAGGTTTTGAAGCAGAATCTAAAGTTGTTAAGATGTCCGGTAGAAAGGGATTGGTAATTAATGTCGAGATTTTATTAGAAAGATTAAAAGAGAAAATTTTTGAAATACTAAAAGAAAGAGGAAATCCTGATAAAACCTTAGCTTTCAAAATAGCTAGATCAACGTTGAGATATGAAATGCTTAAAGTTTCTCCTGATAAAGTAATAGTATTTGATGTTAAAAAAGCTTTAGATTTGGAAGAAGATACAGCTATTTATTTAATGTATACTTATGCTAGGGCTATAAATATTTTAAAGAAAATAGAGAAAGTTCCTGAATACAAAGAACCTTTGGAATTAACTAGAGAAGAGAAAGAATTGGTTAAGTTAATTTACGAATTTAAAATGAGAATTCAAAACACTGCTGAAACATTAAAGTTGACCATTCTTACTGAATATGCTAGAGAGTTAGCTTTAGCTTTTAATGAATTTTATCAGAAAGTACCAGTAATAAAAGAATTAGAAGAAAAACCATACAGATACTATATAGTTAAGTTATTTGAGGAAGTGTTTGGAAAAGTTTTAGAAATTTTAGGTATCGATAAAGTAGAAAGAATATGACGGAGAAAAAGACTTTCAAAGAAATATACATAAAATTAAGAAAAAAATATGATTTACCTAGCTATGAAGAATTGGATAAAGAATTTGAAATATGGGAAATTTCCCCTAAAAATCCCTATCCTTTAAGAGAGGTAAGAAGATACATGGTTGACAAATTCTATGAAGTTGTAAAGCTTTTAGAAAAAGTTTTGTATACTCCAGATGCAACTGTAATAGATCTTTATGAAAGTTCTACTTTTACAAAGGAAGATTTGCAGAGAGTTTTTAATATTCTAAAGAAACTTGCCTTGCTTTTGAGAGAAGCAGATCTTTTAGAATTAGATTATTCTGAGGAAAAAGAAGCAGAATGGATAAAAAGAGCTTATGAAGAATGGAAGAAAATAAAAGAGGAGATTAGATGGGTTTTAGAAAAGAAAAGAGATTATTGGACTAAAGATTTAAAGTTTAGACATCCAAAAGAATATTTAGGATGATTGTTTATGTTGTTGGCATTCCTGGTGTAGGAAAAACCTCTGTCTTGAAAAAGGCTCAGGAGAAACTAAAGGATTTCAAGATAATTAATTTTGGAGATCTTGTTTTTGAAAAAGTAAAGGATAGGGTAAAATCAAGAGATGAAATTGTGAAGAAATTAAAAAGAGAAGAGTATTTGAAGATACAAATAGAGGTTGCTAGAGAAATCAAAGGTATTGCAAAAAATATTATAGTCGATACTCACTTGACATTATATACTCCTTTTGGTTTTTATCCTGGAGTTCATAGATACGTTGCAAGGGAAATTCCACCCGATCTAATTATTGTTATCACAGCAGATCCTAAAGAAATTTATTTAAGGAGGATTCGAGATAAGAGCAGACAGCGAGATATACTTGATATAGAGGTTTTAAAGCTTTGGCAGGAGCTTGAAATATTCTATGCTACAAACATAATGTATGAATACGATTCTTATTTAAAAACAATTGAAAATAGGGAAGGTCTTTTGGATAAAGCTGCTGAAGAACTAGTTAAAACTATTTATGATCTTCTATAATCTTTTATTAAAATATTACCTTAAAAAAATTAATAGAAGCAAGCTACCAACTCATGTTGCTTTAATTCCTGATGGAAACAGAAGATGGGCTAGAAAGAAGGGTTTGCCTCCATGGGAAGGTCATAGGAAGGGTGCTGAAAACTTAAATAGGTTGATAGAATTCGCTTTTAAGCTAGGTATAAAATATTTTACAGTGTTTGCATTATCTACTGAAAATTTTAAGAGAAGAAGTAGGCAGGAGCTAGAATTCTTATTCAAATTATTTAAAGAGTATATCACTAAGCTTTTAGATAAAGCTATCAGAAACAAAATTAAAGTAAAATTTATAGGAAAAATAAAGGAGTTACCTAGAGATTTACAAGAAAAAATAAGAGAGGTTGAAAATAAAACCAAAAATTATAATGAGAGAACCTTAACTATTTGTATTAATTATGGTGGGAGAGCAGATATTGTTAATGCTGTAAATAAAATAATAAAAGAGGAAAAACATGAAGTTTCAGAAGAAGAATTTAAAAGATATTTATGGACAAAAAATTTACCCGAGGTAGATTTGTTAATTAGAACTGGAAAGGAGAAAAGAATTTCTAATTTTTTGCTTTGGGATTTGGCTTATGCAGAGTTGTATTTCTCTGATAAATATTTTCCGGATTTTAATGAGATAGATTTTTTAAAAGCAATCATATGGTATCAAAAGAGAGAAAGGAGATTCGGAAGATGATGATGGGTGGAGTGACGCAGATTAATGACGAGTGACGCTTCGCTGATAAACTTTTAAATCAAAAATTCTCATAATCAATTAAAAAGCGGCCGTGCCCGAGCGGCCAAAGGGGCCGGGCTTAGGACCCGGTGGGGTAGCCCCGTCGCGGGTTCGAATCCCGCCGGCCGCAATTAAATTATTTCTATTTCAAGTTTCCATATTCTATCGTTATAAGGAAGCCGCGTAACAATTAAAAGATCATAAGGATAGTAATTTTTGTTACTTTCATATTTTTCTTTGTAATATAAACTACAAGAGCTGCTCATGGTATCACAAAAAGAATAAGCAAGTACTCTAAGTTCCTTATCATAAAATTTTATAGAAACATCTTTATTAAATACATATCTAATTAAATCTTTTACATAAATATCTCCATAATCTCTAGATGTCGCTAAAACTAATAATACAGGAGCTCCTAAATCTATTCCTAAACTTCTTAAATTAACATATATTGTGGGCTTATAATCAGTTTCATTATTAACATCGATTTTTATAAAAATAGGAATAACTTGTAAGTCTGTAGTTTCATTTAGTTTTATATCTTCTATAATATATTTACTTCCAACATTATATACTTCAAAGCTGACATTTGTTATATTTTCAAATATCAAATCGGCTTGTTTTACCTCTATACTACTTATTATCTTTTGTTTTGGCGCTATAATATTAGCAGTTATCTTAAATAATCCTGTTAAAGCTACTACGCTTCCTATTGCCAAAACTAATAAGGAATATAGCAAAATTCTCTTATTTATTGATAGCATTATCCTTATTAAAATTTTCTTTTTAAAGCTTTTTATGAAAGATTTACACATTATTTCTTTAACCTTTTTCTTTTTGGGATTATTACTTATTGTATATGCATATTTGAATCAAAAACCATCGAAATTAAAGGATTTAAAAGAATATATAGGAGAGTTTACTTTAGTTGAAGGAAAAGTATTGAATATTTCAAAAACAAAAACAAATAAGACAAAGTTACTAATTACAGACGGAACTTCCAAGGCATACGTTATTTTACCATACAATGTTTCGTGTAAAGAGATTATGGTAAAAGGAAAAGTTTCAGAATATTACGGTAAATACTATATTTTCGTATTTAAGAAAAAAGATATTTTATATTGTAAGTAATTAACTAAGAATGATAGATATATTTATTGGAATTTTTCTTGGAGTTCTTTTTGGCACTCTTACAGGATTGCTACCTTCTTTACACCCTAATAATCTAATAGCAATTCTTCTTTCCTTTCTTCCATTTTTCTTAAATATTTTTACTTTAAATCAATTAATAGCCTTCATAGTTTCTTTATCAATTACACATTCATTTACTTCTTTTTTAGCTTCAGTTCTTTTTGGAATACCTGAAGAAGAAACCTCGTTATCTGTTTTACCTTCGCATAAATTAACTCTTGAAGGAAAAGCCTATGAAGCAGTGTTCTTAACAGTTTTTGGTGGTTTAATATCTTCAATTTTTGCTCTAATTTTTCTCCCAATTCTATTAAATATATTTCCTTTACTATATAAATATTCGTTAAGAATATTACCTTTTATTTTAATTTTAGTTTTATCCCATTTAATTTTAATTCAAAAGGATAAATTAAAAGCATTATTAGTGGTAATTTTTGCAGGTTTATTAGGTTATTTTACATTAAACCTTTATTTTTTAAAATCAACTGAAAAATTAACATCTCTGTTTACAGGTTTATTTGGTCTATCTACAATAATTGTTTCTTTAACACAAAAAGCTTCTTTACCAAAACAAACTTTTGAAATAAAAATAAAAGACTTGTATTTAAAAGAGAGCTTTATAGGTTTCTTAGCATCCATCCTAATTATTTTGTTTCCTTCTTTGAGTCCCTCGCAATCTATTATAATTTTGCAAAGTATCTTCAAAATAAATGATCCTAGAGCATTTTTAGTTTCCTTAGGAGGTTTGACTACTGTAGATTCAATAGCATCATTCTTATCTTTATATTCTTTAGGAAATCCGAGATCTGGAGCTTCTGTTGCGATAGAATATCTTTTAGGAAAAATAGATTACAATACTTTTCTTTTGATTTTAGGTATAATTTTGTTTACAATTCCTCTAGCAAGTTATATAACTTTATTTTTAGCTAAACTTCTATTGCAAAGAATTCAAAAGGCAAATTACTTCAAATTAAATTTATTTTTAGTTGTTTTAACAATTTTAATGATTACTTTAACTTCAAATTCTTTCTGCTTGATCGTTCTTCTGGCTTCCACTTCATTGGGAATTTTAGCGCATCTTTGGGGTGTAAATAAGAGCTTATTAGTATCTGTTCTAATGGTACCGACACTAATTTCCTTTTTAAATTTCTAAGGTTAGAAATAGTATGCCAAAAGTTGGTTTAGAAATACATCAACAATTAGATACTAAAGAAAAATTATTTTGTTCTTGTCCAACTATCCTTTCAGATAAAGTTTTAAAAAGAATAATTAGAAGATTGAGAGCTGTTGCGGGGGAAACTGGAGAAATAGATATAGCTGCAGAATATGAAACAATAAAAGGTAAAAAAATAATTTACGAATATGATGATTCCTATGCTTGTTTAGTTGAACTAGATGAAGAACCACCTCATTTAATTAATGAAGAAGCTTTAAAGGTTGCTTTAACTTTAGCAGAGTTCTTTGGAATGTATGTACCACCTGTTTTACAAGTTATGAGAAAAATAGTTGTGGATGGTTCAAATACTTCCGGATTTCAAAGAACATTATTAGTAGGTTTAAATGGAAAAATAAAAGTAAAAGATAAAGAAATTCCGATTTTAACTTTATGTTTAGAAGAGGATTCTGCAAGGAAAATTGAAGAAGGCGAAGATTATATTGTTTATAGATTAGATAGATTGGGAATACCATTAATAGAAGTAGCTACAGGAACATTTGATCCTAAATTAACAAAAGATGTAGCAGAGTATATTGGATTGGTTTTAAGGTTAACTGGTAAAGTAAAAAGGGGTTTAGGTACTATAAGACAAGATTTAAATGTTTCTATTGAAGGGGGTGAAAAGATAGAGATAAAAGGAGCACAAGATTTGAAATTACTAAATAAAATTGTTGAATTAGAAATACTAAGACAGAAAAAAATCTTGGAATGGCAAAGGAAAGTCAAGGAAAGAGGAATAGAAAAGGTAAACTATGAAATTAAAGAAATAACTGATTTATTCAAGAATACCAAGAGTAAAATAATTAAGAAAATATTGGATAAAGGGGGAATAGTTTTAGGAATAAAACTTGAAAAGATGAAAGGATTAATAGGTTTTGAAATAAATCCTAATAGAAGAATTGGAACTGAACTTGCGGATGTTGCTAAAAGATTTGGGCTAGGTGGTATATTTCATTCTGATGAATTACCAAAATATGGTATTACGGAAGAAGATGTAAAGAGAATAAAAGAAAGATTAGGATGTAAAGAGGAGGATGCTTTTATTTTAATTGCTGGACCAAAAGAAAAAGTTTATGTTATCGCTGAAGAAATCATTAAAAGATTAAATGAAATGATTAAGAAAATTCCGAAAGATACTAGGAAAGTTAATGGGGATGGAACGACATCTTTTTTAAGACCCCAACCTGGATCTGCAAGGATGTATCCTGAGACAGACTTACCGTTAATTTATGTTAAAAGAGAGATAGAAGATAAAGGAAACTATCTAAAAATAATTTATAAAGTAAAGCAAGCTCATAAAGAATTTAAATTAAAATTAATTAAATTAAAAGAAAAGGATTTGAATTTACTAAGAGACATAAGAGAAAAAGAAGATTATGATTTTGTATTGGATTTACTAGATCCTGAATTTAGAAAAGAAATACTAAAATCCTATGGATTGTCTGAAAAATTAATAGAAGATATTTTGTGGTCGGATAAGCTAGAACTATTTGAAAAATTAATAGAAAAATATAATGTTAAACCTACGCTTGTTGCTTACATCTTATTCCAAGTTCACGGAGAGGTTAAGAAAAAGTTCAACATAGATTCACGTAATGTTCACGAACAGGTATATAAAGATGTCATAAGACTGTTATCTGAAGGTAGGATAGTTAAGGATGCTATACCAAAGATACTAGCATATGTTGTTAAAGAAAATCTTTCCGTTGAAGAAGTAATAAATAAATACAATCTTTGGAAGCTTTCAGATGAAGAATTAGAGAAAAAAGTAAAAGAATTATTAGAAAAATACAAGGATTTAGAGAAAAAGAAGAAAATATATAAGATTTTAGAAGAATTAAGGGAAAGAGCTGATGCGAGGAAAATAATAGAGTTAATAAATAAACATGATAGAAGTTAAAACTATTGATGAGCTTCCTTTTTTAGAAAATAAATTAGGCAAACTTGGAAGAAGAATTGTTCTTAAAAATATAAATAAATTTATTAAAGGAAAGATAAAAGTGATTAGAATTCCTTTGGATAATGCTTTTTTAACTTTTTATTTTGAAGATAAGGACATTCTTATTATCGCTCCAAAGTACATTGCAAAAGAGGTTCAAAAGCTGTTAGAAAAGGAGGAGAATTATTCTTTATTTCTAATTTTATCTTACATTGTTGAGAAATATTATCAAAAGTTAAATGAAATTAACAAAAAAGTATCTATTTTAAGGAATAAACTCCTTTCAGAAGAGTTGATAAGCTTAAATAAAGTTTTAGAATTGATAAGAGATCTGGAAGATTTAGAAGATAAAGTTCAAATCTTAAGAAATACGTATAAGTTAATTATTTCAGAACCGTCTTATGCTTTAATAATAGAAGATGAAATTTTTCATTTACTAGATGAAATTGAGGAAACATATAATAAAATAACCTTTCTTATTCAAATGCAATCGGAGATCTTGCAAAAGAAATTGGATATAAAGATGGAGAGGTTGACAAAAGTTTCTATGGTATTTTTGCCAGCAACACTCATAGCAGGTATCTATGGTATGAATTTTACAAAAGTTCTCCCAGAATGGCAAAATCCTTATGGATTTCTAATTGCATTAACATTAATATTTCTTTCTTCTTTATTAACATACTTATGGCTAAGATAGATCAGGAATACATAGATAAATTGAAAGCAAAGTTTCAAGAGCTAGATAATGCTAGAGATGAGATTATAAATACAAGTATAAAAGTTACGAGGCTTTCTAAGCAAGTAATTTATTCTGTAATTAGAGATGATTTTGAATCTGCTGAAAAATACATTAAAGAAATGAAAGAATTGGTTGAAAAGTTAAAGGAAATGATTAAAAAGTATCCTATGTATTTGAATAATGCTGTTGGAATACAAGAATATGCCGAAGCAATGATTTTATATTACTATTTAAAAGAAAATAGAATACCAACTCACGAAGAGTTAGGAGTAGATGAAATATCTTACGTCAATGGTTTAATGGATTTCTGTGGAGAACTTTTAAGGAAATCTACAGAGGAAATGATTAAAGGAAATATTGATTTTGCTTTGAAAGCTAAAGAAACGATTGAAGAAATTTATTTGAAAATGCTTTACATGGAATTCAAGAACTACGAGCTTAGAAGGAAAGTAGATTATGTATCAAATGTTTTAAACAAACTGTTAGAATTTATCTTTTATAAAACTCTAAGAAAGTAATTTCCTAATCCTCTCTTCAACATTTATTTTTTCAGCATTTATTATCTTAATAATATCTCTTTCCTTTACTCCTCTAAAATAATATACTTTACCTAATTCAAGGTTTTCTGCAATGGCTTTAATAACGTTCCCTTTCAAATTAAATATATAATAGTAATTTTCTTCCTCTTTTAAAGGTATTCCAGTAAATTCTATTATTTCCTTTTCGGGCCTTTCGATAGATAATAACAATTCTTTTATTTTCTCGTTCTTTTCTTCTTGTATGTTATTCGGATTAAATATATGCAACTCCAAACCCCTTTTACCTTCCTTTACTTTATCTATTTTTAATCTTAATATAGATCCTTCTCCAAATTCCTTTATTTTTTCTTTAGCATCCTTCCAGAAAAATGCATAAGCAGTTCCAGTTTCATCAAAAACTTTATAACAAATAACAAAATCCTTTTCAAATATTTTCTTATATAATTTAACCGTAACATAAATATTCCTCATTCCGGAAGTTAACATAGATATTGTAAATCTTTTACCTAAAATTAAATCAGTGATGTCCAATCCATATTCCTTTGCAACTAAAGCCAGCGCTCCTTCTTCTGTTATTAAACCTTCAAATTCCTTTATTTTTTCCTCTACTTTCTTCTTTAATTCCTCCTCAGAAATTCCTAATTTCTTTGATAAAAATTTGTAAAGGAATTGCAAACTTTATGTTAAATTTAGATAAGTTTAAGATTGCCTCTGCTGCTTCTGGGTCCACTACCTCCTCCCTTTTCGGAAGTTTGACTTATTATACATTTATGACTTTCTTCAGAAGAACAGATACAACTTAAATTAGCTTTTATTATGTTAAATAATCCTATTCGTATAGGAACTATACATTCATATACATCATAACAATGATAGGTTTTTCCTCCAAAGGTTTTTCTTAACATACAGTACTCTAAAGAAGAAGATCTTGCTTCTAAGTCATTTTCCAAGTTATCAGTACGTACAACACCTTGATCAATCCAACTTTGTATAGTTTCCCTAGCATTCTGGCAAGCTTGAATACACATTTGCTTAAAAGTTTCATACTCTTGCTTGTACGCCTGCTCTCCCATGGTTTTTCCAGCTTTTCCAAAAGCTCCCATAAAAACTCCTGCAACGACTACTAAAACTAATATAACTAAAGCTGCAAGAACTATTGTAGATAAGGGTAAACCCTGGTTTCTCATATGTACTTATATATTTCTTCTTCCTCTTTAAACTTATCTATATAGAACTCCTTGGTTAAAAATACTCTCTGTTTATCATAATCTATGAATAGCTTAAACCTTCTGTATTGCCTTCCAATGAACATCGGCACTTCTAAAATATTATTTCTTAAAATTATTTTATCTTCCTTCACTTTATTCAGCTTTCTGTCAAAGAAATCTATCAAAATTTCCATAAAAATTCCTCCATTATCATTATCTATCTTTAAGTTAACTTTTCTTTAATCTACCAATATATAAT
>CAZNIQ010000002.1:0-12830 GCA_964573185.1 Candidatus Woesearchaeota archaeon
ATCGTATGGTTTATCAGAAGCCCATTGATACCCACATTTTTTACATCTTTTAATTGAAGTATAATAAGGAATGAAACGATTATTTTCTAATAGGACACCATAATATCCAATTTCATCTGTAGTCAAATCTACTACATGCCCTTTAGTTGCAACAATTATAAGATATTTATCTCCAAGAGTTACCTCATAAACATCTAAAGGACCGATTTTTCTATGAGTTGGTTTTCCAAAAAATGAAGCAATAGTTCTTGCTTTATTTGGGGATTCAACAATAAATAGAACAGTTTTAACAAGATCTTTTACTTTTTCAGCTATTTTTCCCTCAAGAATCTCTTTTACTTTTTTTCTATCTTCTTCAATCTCTTTTTTTATTTCTTCAAGATTTATTTGATCAAAAGGAATAAACATAAAAAATTAGAAGACGTTTCTTGTAACTTCTGTTACCTCCGCGGACTGCACACCCCCAACTTTTTGTATCTCTTCTATTAACTTCTCTTCATTAAATTCTTGCTCTGGGTACATAAAAACTATGATTAACTTCTTTAAACCGAAAACAAACGGTTCTATTTTGTAATTTATAACTTTTCCACCTTGTTTTTCAATTATCTTCACTACTTCTTCAGCAACTTTCTCCATATTAGTTTCTGGAGCTTCCGGTAAAACTTCTATTCTTATGAATACCTCACCCATTTTATGGTAATTCTAAGCCACACTTGGGACATTTGTATTTTACACCCATCTTTCTACATTTTGCACACCTTGCTATTTCTGTCCCGCAGTTCGGACACTTTAATATTACTGAACCTACTTGATTTGTTATTGGGGTTCTACACGATACGCAGAAATACATTTTACTTTCTTTAAGGAACTCTTTTTTAATTTTTCTTAAAAATAAAAGGGATGGAAATAAAGTTAGAATATATCATTCTAGTAATAATCTTAGGATTTCTATTATTTCCATTTCTAAAAATGAATCAACAATACTCATGTAATAATGTAAAAGAGGTTTTTCTAAGTTTTTTAGAAAGAGCATTCAATAATTACACTGAGTTAAGCTATAAGATTGACTGTAAAGGGTCTTACGCTTTAGTAAACTTTAGTTTATATTTACCACAAAGATCTCTAGAAGTTTATGGGAACGTGTACATTATGAAAGATAAAATTTTCTATTCGTATTATGATGTGAACGAAAACAGAGTTATAAGGTTAATAAAATTTGAGGAAAAATATAGAATCCCAAAAAGAAAAATAAATGAAATAATTTTAGGAGTTATGTCCTTCTGTCCGTTTGGAAATGAAGCTGAAAATAGGTTATTGCCCTTAATATCTAAATACTTGAATAAAACGAAATTCCAAATAGTATATATCATTTCAAAGACTTGTAATAATAAAACATTAGAATGTTATAGATCTTTGCACGGACCGGAGGAGCTGTTGGAGGATATAAGGGAATATTGTGTATACCAATTATATGGATTTGAGAAATGGAAGAATTTTGTATTAAAGATTAATAAAGAATGTACATTAGAAAATCTAAAAGACTGTTGGAAAAGAGTTGCAAAAGAAGCAAATTTAGATGTAAATGCTATAGAAAAATGTATTAAAGAAAAAGGTGTTGAAATTGCAGAAAAGATGTACAATTTAACTGAAAAATACAAAATTTATGCTTCACCGACTTTAATAGTTAATGGTGTAAGGATTGAAGGCTTAAGGGACTATACTAAAATACTTGAAGACCTATGGAAATAAGGTAAGGACATTTTAAAGTTCTAAGATTACCTAATAAAAGAGTTGGTTATTAAACTTAGAGGAAAGACGAGTTTGTAATTGCAAGATAAATGTGAAGGGTTTAAAATTTAACTTATATATCAAACAAATGGTATACGTCTGTAAAATTTGTGGATATAAGCATAAGGAAAGGGCAAACGTAAGAGCACATGTAAAAAGGGAACATATTAAGAAAGATCTTGAATTAAAAAGGAAATATAAATCAGGTGAATTAAGAATACAAGATTTAATAGAGTACAAGAAAGAGTGACATGCTTTATTTTTGATCTAGATGGGACACTTGTAGATACTATACCGTTACATATCGAATCCGGATTGTACGCTTTAAGGAAATATGGATTGAATTTTGTTGATCCTAAAGATGTTCGTGATGAGATTGGAAAGTCTTTCCATGATATAGTTTTAGATATTTGTAGGAAATATAACATACCTATTTCTGAAGAATTAATTAAGGATATTTGGCAAATAAAACACCTATATTTTTTAAAGAATATTCATAAAGTTAAACTCTTGCCGGGCGTCCTAGAGTTACTAGAATTCTTAAGAAATAACCATAGTAAAATAGCTTTGGCATCTTCTTCTCCGAAAGATTCTGTAAAAGCAATTTTAGATCATTTTAACCTATGGGGATATTTTGATGTTGTTTTGACTGCGGATGATGTATCAAAAGCAAAACCAGATCCTGAAATCTTTCTAAGAGCAAAAGAAAAACTAGGATGTAATGATTGTATTGTAATTGAAGATTCTTTATACGGTGTCATAGCGGGTAAAAAAGCTGGTTGTAAAGTTTATGCAGTACTAACTGGTGTAGGTAAAAGAAAAGATTTGGAAAAATATGCTGATAAAGTTTTTAGAGATCTTACTGAGTTGCTTTCTTGGGTCTCAAAACAACTATAGGTATTACTCCTTGTTCAAATTCCATTTTTGCAATCTCTATAGGATCATACCTTATTTTCTCTAAAGTTTCTTTATCTATTTTAATTAAAATTGGGGCACCCATTGCTATTTGTAAAGCTCTAGCACCGATAATTCTAGCTTTCTCAAACTTAGTTAAGTACTTATAATAATCGTTAGGAAATAGCATTTCCTTTTCTTTAGTCATAGTTTTAAATATTTATTCCAGCCTTTTTAGCTTCAACTCTCAAAATCTTCCTTATTTGCTCCGCTCTTTCTAAAGCAACATCAAATATATAATCTAGTTCCTCTAAAGTGAATGTTCCTCTTCCATATTTCTGTATAGCCCTAATCATCTTGTCTTCTGTAGAAGTTACAGTAATCATAGCATCTGAAGCTATTTCTTCTTCCTTTTTAGGATCTAAAATTATTTTTTCACCTACTTTTGCAAAAGTAACAGCTATAGGTAAATTCCTTATTGGTAATCTTTGGTCCGTATGTTCTTTATAATCTATTTTGTCTTTCTCGGGATCATATTTCGGAAATCTAGCATCTAGTAAAGCTGCTATGGCTGCCAAAGCGGAGGCATCATATACATTCCCATCATCATTCATTACATAAATATCTAAGAAAATAACCCAAACTTTTTCCCCTTCCTTTATTACTAATTTATTTAGATCTATTGTCCTGCCTTCCCTTAACCCCCTATCAACTACTCTAGCTAATTCTATTGCTTCAGGTCCCGGAGGTCCGGGTTCGTAAGTTGGATAAGCTCCGGGTAACAATTCTGCTGAAACAACAAGAATACCTTCATCAGGAGTATCTGGAAAGGGTTCTCCGATTTCCATCTTAACTCCCGCCGCTACCACAGTTTTTCCCCATTGTACCATTGCGGAGCCTTCGGCGTTTTTTGAAACACCAAAAGTAATAGTAATAGGTTTTCTATATTCCATAATTGCTCTACCATCAATTCTTTTTCCTTCTTTTATCAAATTTAGAATGTATTTTTTCGTATGATCTAATAAACCCAAATCCATTATAGTTTTTCAACCAATTCTTTTATAAAGTTATAAAGCTTTGAAGAAATGATTCCTTTCCTGAATAATTCTTCGAATTTTTCAGATTCAACTACCATCTTCATTCCCTCTCTTTCTATTACATCTATTTCTAAATCAAAATACCTAATTCTCGTTCCAAAGATCTCTATTGGAGTATTAATATTTATGTACTTAAATTTAAGATTTCCATCCTTTGAATAATAATAAACTTCATAATAAAATTCCCCTTCCTTGTATTTACATACAGCATAATCCCCGGGTTCTATAGGCAGGTTTAATTGATCGTAAGTTCCTCCAGGTTTGATAGGTCTTATAGTTTCCAAAACAAATTTGTTTTCAACTATCTTAATATCTTTCACAGCTTCTATTTTTTGATGAGATTTGTTCCAAGGCTTTAAATGCATTCTTATAACAGTTCCCCTTTCTTTTATCTTTTCAGCGTTTACTTCTAGAATTGTTTCCTCTACAAGTTCTCTAAGATTTGGATCTTTTTCTAAAATCTTTTCAGCTAAATCAACAATTATATTAAACGTTTTAGACGTTCTATATTCTAAATGTTTCCTTATTGTAGGTATAACTTTGTTTCTATATTCTTCTATCAATCTTTTTGAATGATATCCAAAATAAACTCTTGCTACGATTTTCTCTTCAAATTCTTTCTTTTCAAACTTTTCATATAACGCATCTATTTCTTTCTTAATATCTTCTATTTTAGCTTTTGCTGAAGAAGGTTTAAAATAAATTCCAAATCCTGGTTTTGCTTTTTCTTGAAGAACTTTCTCCAATTCTAACTGTCTTTCTTGAGGAATCTTGTTTGAAATGTTATGAAAACCACCTTTAATTATTATTACATATTTTCCCTCTAATCTTATCCTTGTTGTGAATCTTAAAGGTTCCTCTTCAACTATCTGAACAAACATCTCTTCCCCTTCTACCTCATTTATTGGTAATACTCCAACACCATAATCCGTTTCAATTAAAGCCTCATTTTCTTTTTTCTCTATTAATTTTCCCTTTGTGATTACTCCTTTAATACTCACTAAAAAAATGCTATCCCAGAAATCTTCTTTAAAATCTGCTAACAAACGTAAAACTTTCCTTTTTTCACCTTTTACAATTATCCCTAATCTGTCAGGTGTATCATTAATTATTATATCTGGTTCCTCTTTGGATTTAATACCAAATCTCCGTTGCTGTTTTCTAGAAAGCTGTGTAACTTTATATCCCTTCTCTAAAAGATATTTTATTAAGCCCGTAGAGTAAATTCCTCTTACTTTAACCTTAATATCCATAACATAAAAAATTATTCGAGAGGTTTGATGACAGCAACCATGTCACCTCTTAGAAACACCCATTGTAACTTTTCTGTAGAACCGTCGGATTTTACCTCTTCAGCATCAATCAATACAAGATTTGGATGCACATCCCAAGCAGCTAAAACCCCCCTATATACCTTGCCATTTTTTAATTCTACTTGTATTTTCTTTCCTTTTGATTGGTTAATTACATCTAAGGGCCTGTTGATCTCCATCTTCAATTGAAACAGTATATAATTATAAACCTTATTTTGCTTGTATCAATATACCGTTTACTGTACCATCCTGTCCCGGTCTTGAGGTTATTTTTACTAATCCTATATCTGTTTCTACAATAGCTCCTTTAGTTATTAATTGCATTCTTACAGCTTCTCTGTGTGCAGGGTTCTCTACAACTCTTATTATTTTTGCTTTAACGGATTTTCCTTGTTCTGGAATATAAACATTAACAAAATCTGTTCTTTTTACTCTTACTTTGTGATTACCACCCATTACTCTAATTATTTTTACTTCAAATTTATCAGAGACCTTAGTATTCGTAGGTTCCCTTCCTAATTCGTATTTCCTTTTCTTTCTCCACCATGATTTCTTTCCACCAGTAGCTTTTCTTTTATGCAAATCCCCCTGATAAGGATAAGCCATAAGACTTTACGGAAATATTATTTTTAAAGGATTTTCTCTTTCAAACTTTTTATCTCGTCTATCAATTTCTTCAAAATATCAATCATTCTAAGATACTCTTCTTTTAATACCTTTATTTCTTTTAAAGTAGAATATACTACTTCTTCTTTATTTAATAAAAAATCTTCTAGCTCTCTACCATTTAAAATCAAAATTTCATCAAATAAATTCTCTCTATAGGCTTTTTCAATTGTTTTTACAAAATTTACAAAATCAAAATCATTTTCTAAATCTATCTCTTTCCTAAAATAAATTATCAGTTTATTTTTCTTTTTTTCAATTTTTTTAACAACATTTTCAGTATGTTCAGGAGGAATTATAATTGCCATTATTATGGAAGTTCTTATTTTCGTTTATAAGTTTTTGTCAGCAGCTACTCCGGTCATCATTCTTCAGGGGGTGCTCACCTACATCATCCAAAGCTTTTATATATTTTCCAATTTTAAATCTAATGCTCGAAATACCGTTCTTATTAATAATGTCTATTGAGGATTTTCTTAAAAAGGATGTTCATGATTTTCTTATTTATTCATTCTTATTTTATTCTTTTCTAAAATTTTTATCGAATTTTTCCTTAAATTTCTCTCTTTTACTTGCATTATTCTTCATTATTTTCTTTTTAATAGGATATTTTAAAAGATTATGGGCTATAGGTGATTTATATATTTTTATCTCAATTTCACTATTATTGTATACTTTCCAAGATCCCTTAATTTACTTATATTTTATAATTTCTCTTTCTATATCTCTTATTATCTTTTCTCTCTTTTATTTCTTAATCTTCATTAGAAAAATAAAAATAAATAAAAAAGATCTTCTATATTTTTTGTTCTCAATACCTTTGTTTTTTATAAACATTAAGTTAGCTGCTCTGCTTCTTTTGGCAATTCTAGCTTTCATTCTTTATAAAGAAAATCAGATGATTTTTGAAAGAAAACCAGAAGAATTAGTAGAAGGAGACTGGGTTGCAGAGGATATTATAGTTAATGGAAAAATTGTTATAAGTAAAAATAATCCGGGTTTAACAAAAAAGGATATTGAGTTTTTGAAAAAATTGTATAAACAAGGTAAAATAAAGAAAATAAAGGTTATAGAAGGTATACCAATGGTTCCAGCTATATTTATTGCATATCTTCTAACGATCCTTCTTAAAAATAAAGTTCTTTATTTAATCCTATGAAGGTACTTGAATTAGATAAGGATTATGCAAAAATAAAAATTACAGATTTCGAGGATTTATGGATACTTTATACTATCCTAGATAAAAATACTTGCGTTGCTGGGCAGACTTATAGAGTTATAAAAGGTGAGGGGAAAAAAGAAAAAGTAAAAGTTTGGTTAAAAATAAAAGTAGAGGAAGCTAAGTTTGATGAATTGACTAAAAGCTTAAAAATAAGGGGAAAAATAATAGAAGGGCCAGAGGATATTCCCAAGGGCTATCATACTTTTGATATAAATGTTGGAAGTATTATTGAGATTTATAAGGAGTTTGATAAAGAAGAGATAAATGAACTATTAAAATCTGAGAAAGAAAAAGATAAAATTTTATTAATATCATTTGATAATTATGAATGCGCGATAGCATTGATATCTAACTTTGATTATCAGCTATTAGATTATTTTGAATCTGAAATTTCTAAAGAAAATTATGAAAATGAGAAATTACAATATTATTCAAAAATATATCAAAAAATAAAAGAGTATAGCGAAAAATACAATGTTAAATTGATAATTTTAGCTTCACCTATATTTTGGAAAAATGATTTGCTAGAATACATAAAAAAGAAAGATCCAGAATTGATAAAGAAAATAAGGTTAATGGATATCTCCTATGGGGGAGAACATGGGATTAGAGAAGCTTTAAGGAGAAAAGAATTCTTGAGAATAATAGAAGAATTTGAGGTTTCAAAAATAAATGATATTTTTCAAGAATTTTTATATAGATTGTCCAAAGGAGAAAGAATCGCGTATGGATATGAAAATGTTAAAATAGCTATAGATTCAAATGCTGTAGAAAAAATATTAATAACTGAAGATTTTATATATAAAGCTTGGAGAGAAGATTTTATTAATGAATTAAAAAATTATATAAAAAAGGCAAGAAGGCAAAAAGCAGAAGTTTTTTTCGTAAGAAAGGGTTTCGAAAATTATGATATGATACAAAAATTGGGAGGGATAATAGCTTTATTAAGGTTCGACATATTTTAGTATATGCGAATCTGGGCTTTCTTCATAATACTAGCATTTGTTTTCTTAGCAATGGTTTTAGTGATACCGTTAAAATATAAAGAACAGTTAATAGGAGAGAAGCTGATACAAACTAATAATACGACTACAAAAGAACTAGTTTTTTACAAATACTCTACTGAAAATATTCTTTTAACAAAGGAATATTACAAAGTTACTTTATTAGAAAACTATACTGTTAAATTTAAGAAAGTTCTAACTGAAAGAAAAATAATAGAATTATATGCCGATATTTTTGATTCTTCTAAAAGATGCTTTGAAACGAATTGCGAATATAAAGTTCTGGAGGGTACTGTTGTTAAGGAGGATAACAAAATCTGTGTTCCAATTCCAAAAAATCCTTTCCAAAGAAATTATGCTAAAGTTGAAATTCTATGCTATTCTTACGAAAAACCTGCTTTAAAATTTTATTTAGATCTTGGAGGCTACATAACATTGAATATACAATCAGACATCAACTCTTGTTATTTAAAAATTGGAAATCAAATGTATTATTTATCTCCTTGTTCTAAAGAGCTTAATACATTTTTAGAAAAAGCCGAGATAGAGTTAATACCTGAAAGTGAAGGTACTATAAAAGAACTATCGATCAAAACAAAATTAATAGGAGGCAAATATTACAGATTTTTTAGTGTAGATGAGGGAAAATATAGAATTATTATAGCAGTTCAGACAGGGAAAATAAAAGTTCTGTTAGATAATGTGTTTTTAGGAGAAACAGATGGTGTTCTTTCAAAGGAAGTAATGCTAAGTTCAGGTACTCACGTTATAGAGATCATTCCTGAAAGTGAAATGGTATTTATAAGGAAAATCGTCATTGAAAAAATATGAGAGGCTTAATAGGGATAATTTTTACTTTAATATTACTAGTAGCTCTTGTGGCTGGTGCTTTTATAATATTACCAAAAATTGCTAGTTGGGTCAGCGGTACTACCGAAAAACATTTGATATATAATCCCAGAACAGCCGAAAGGATTGGAAAAATTCTTTCAACGTTTCAAAAAGCCTTTGAACCTGCTATAAAAGCTTGGGAGTGTTTAAATGATCCCGAGAAATGTTATGAATCTCCTTTTGAGAACGTAAGATCCGTAGAATATGAAGAGGTAATTAAAAGAAATTACGGTATTCATTTGGAGTATCTAAAAACGCAACCTGTTGTAATGTATTGTAATAATAAAACTGTAATTTACAACGGAACTTTGCATGACCCTGGATGCTCCGCAACACCTCTAATTCTCCAAATCCCATTAAAAATAAGTGTTCCTGAGACTACTGAAATAAAAATAAAAATTACAGGTAATACTTATTGTCCCATATTTAAAGTATATCAAAACGATATTAAATGTTCTGAAGAAAAATTAACTGTTCATAGTTTTTGGAGTGGTGTTATAACGTGTACCATTCCTTTTAACAAGGATTTCTGGAAAAGCTGTAAGAGCCATTGCTATTGGGATACCGAAGAGTGTCCTGAAAACGAGAAATGTGATTGTGACTTAAAATATGCTGAATTAAAATTATATTATGAAGAACCTGAAATAAAGGTAAGAGTTTATTACAATGCTAGCACGAAAGCAGATTATTGGTTAATCATTACAAAAGAACCGATTTTACCAGAAGATTTCTTTAAGTATTATCAATTACCAATGTCAAAATACGCTGTATCAAGATATACTGGGCTGAACGGTCTAGTCCCAGCAATATCCACATTAACGGATTTACCAGTATTTCCACAAGGATATCCTTTCTACGTGTTCATAGTTCTAAGGAAGAATGATAAAATTGATAAAATAGGGAACTTGGTTATAACTTTCGAGAATGTTAAATGTGAAGCTATAGAAGATATATCGTTACCTAAAGATTTGGGAGTAAAATACGCTAAAATAAAAGTTTCAGACGGATGTCAAATAAAAATTTCAGGAGATTTTACAAAAATTGTAAACATTTTAAACGATAAAGAAGAATTTGTATTTGGTATAAAATTAAATCCCAAAGTAGAGAATGCGGATTATAAAGAAATACATATAATTACTATAGTAGATTACGTAGCTTATAAAGAGCAGAAGGTGACAGGAAAAGTAAACGTTATATTTACGAAAACATAAATAAAGAACTATGAGAAAATATCTTCCTTTGTTGCTAACAGCAATATTATTTACCTTGGGATGCCCTCAAATGCAAAAAGCAAGCGCTCAAAATGTTCAACCACAAGCACAATGTAGCTTGGCACCAGGGCAAGGAGTAATAGTTCAACCTTTAGGAGGAGTTCCAACGGAGTTCTATAGTGGAAATGTATATCCTTTAGTATTTTCTATCATTAACGATGGAGGTGCAGATGCTGTAATAAAAAAAGTCTGTATAAGCGGTATTTCACCCGATTATATTTCTGAAATAAGAATAGGTTCTACTTCTGGTTCGGGTCCTTGTATAGAAACTAACATTCCTTTATCTGGTAAAAAAGTTATAGCAGGAAATATAATACCTGGCAATCAAACAGAACTAGAATTAACCTTAGACTTCAAAGATTTAACATCCGATTATACTGCTACAGGTGTTGTAGATGTTGTATATCAATATTCTACTGATGCTTTTATAGAGTTCTGTGCTGCAAGTCCTATAAGCAAGCAACCCGCATGTACTCCTGGAGAAGTAAGATCTATATGCGTTTCAGGAGGTCCCATTCAAATACAGGATGTAAAAGTTAACTGCTTACCTAGCGGAAAAGTTTATGTAACAATCAAGCTTATAGCAAATAATATATACACTGAAGGAACCGTTCCGAAAATACAATATGAAGTTTCGACAGAAGGTTTTGGGGATGTTACTCCAGAATGTACTCCTCGTAATGAAATCACTGTTGGAAGCGATGGAACTGCTACTATAATGTGTACAATAGACTTATCAAAATATCAGGATTCTTACAAAAAAGGTTTCATTGGAAAATTAAAGTTGCACTTTATATATGATGCAGAAAGCACATATACGTTTCCTGTGAAGGTAATCTATGTCCCGCAATCTTAAATTCTTAATTTTTCTATTTATCTCTTTGACTTTAACGTTAGGATGTGTTATTTCTACTGAAAGTAAAAAAGAAAAATCATTGAGCATACACCAAATTGGATTAAAAATAGATGTTTTAAACTACAAACCTGTAATAGTTATCCCTACAAATGAAATGGGGATTAATTTAAAGTTAAAAGTGAGAAGTGAAGGGGTAGAACCTTCTAAAGTTATAATCTGTATAGCAGGAACTCCTTATGGTTTTACTGGAAAGAGATGTGTTGAAAAAATAATATTACCGAAATATGACTATTTCTTTACGATACCGCAAGATGGACAAATAATTTTAAGAAGACCTGTTAGTAAAACTGAAGCAGATATAAGGTTAAAAGCCTGTTATAACTTTACAACTCTTGTTAATTTTGAATTGTGCATAGGAAAAGATTGTACTTCTTATGTAAAGTATAATTATAATAAAACGAAAGTATTTCCAATAGATGTAACAAGTATTTCTCTAGGAGCGATCTCTGAAGAAGGAAATTATGATATATATTATATTACTGTATCTTTAAAGAAAAATGTTAAGGGTTTCTTGATAAAGGATTTAGAGAAATGTGCTAGGGAGATGTATTATCCAAAAGAAGGAAAAGTTCGTATAGAAGTTCTAACAAGAACTAAAAAGATTATTACGCATTGTGAGGACGTATCCCTATTAACTGAAGGAGAAACAAGCTGCATAATTAAAGTTCCCAAAGAATATGAAGACGTTCACTTTTGGATACCAATGCAAATAAAACTAAGTTACAATCTTTTAGAAATCTTAAAAGTTCCTGTAACGATTGTACCTTTAAAATCAGAGTAATCCAGGGTCTTCACTGATCATGGGGGAGCGGCTCATCATTGTAGCCCCGCCGGAGGATCGGTGGTCATAGGTCCCACCGACCACGGCAGCGGGGCTAGAAATTATTTTTCTTCTAGATTTAAATTTTATGCTCTAACCAATATAATTTATTAGAATGTGCCAATAACGCTTTTGCTTTTTCTTTAGAATGCACTTCTATCTCACATTTATCGAAAAAGGATTTTAGAGCTTCCTTATCTTCTTCTTTAAATTCAAAGTTCGTTACAAAATAAAAAACATCATTTTCTGTGATGACTTTAATATATCTTTGTGGTTCGAACTCTAAAATAGAAAATAATTGCAGATCATAATCTGTTTTAATTAAAGCGTGTATAACTTTCCTATCTTCTGTTAAAGTATGATAAACGAATCCCACATAATAAGGGAGCTTTGAAAATTTGTTTCCAAAAATCAGTTTGTAATAATACATTTCATAATCATATAGGGATATAGTATTTTTATTTCTCTCAGAAATTATTATTGCAAAAACTTTATTTGGAAAATCCGGGTGCTGCTTTATTCTTCTGATTTCTTCTGCTCCTTCCATTTTTTGTAATACTCTTCAAAGGGAGTAGGTCCATATTCTACAACTTTTGTGTTAATTTGTACTATCTCTTCTGAAATAGTATTTCCCCTAACTAATTTTTTAACTCTCGTTCTTTTATCCTCCCACCACCAAATATATTTTTTTCCAGTTCCTTCTATTCCCTTAACCATTGGAAATCCTGCAAAATCCGAACCCCCTGTAATTTCTAATTTATATCCGGGCATACCTACCCATTCTCCAGGTATGATATCCCCTATTTTCTTTCCTAGAAATCTTTTAGCGTCATCTCCTTTTACCTCTACTTGAAAAGCTAATCCTGTTTTAGGATCAGAAATTACTACTTTGAACGCTACTTCTGTAATCTTAGGCATAAGTCTTTTATTTGATAAAATTTTAAAATA
>CAZNIQ010000002.1:12930-16474 GCA_964573185.1 Candidatus Woesearchaeota archaeon
ATATAAAAGGATTTTGGACATTTAAAAACAACTCTTTTGTTATAACGAGGAAATACAATGATACTTATTTCGTTTTCTATGTTAGAAATGGAATAATTGAAAAGGAATTCGTAGTAAAAGAAAGACCATCATATATTATAGAGGTAAACTGCTCTTAAGCTTATATTTCTTAGGTCTTCCAGGTATTTCTTCTATTAATCCTAATCTTTTTAACTCTGATATTCTTGCTCCAGCAGAATAAATAGAAATATTTAAAATTTCAGCTATTTCCTTTAAAGTTTTAGGTCCATCTTCCAATATGCTAATTATTTTCTTTTGAAGTGGTGTCAATTTTATTTTCTTTTCTCTTTCTTCTACTTTTAATAAATCTTTTATATCTTCTAATTTGACTTTTTCCAATTTTCTCTCTTCCTTTAAAGATAAAACTCTTTCTAACAGCTCTAACATCTTTCTTGGATTGCCTTTTGTAACTTCCCAAATTCTGTATAGTACTCTCTCTTCAATTATATCTAAAATTTTTTCAGAAACTCTTTTCTTAAAGAACTCGAGAACATGTTCTCTTTTAATTCCTTTCAAATGTACTTTCCTTTCTCCAATCCTATGTAAAATACTCTCCGGAAAAACATCTGGATTCACTGCTGCTAGAACAAAAGAGCGTATTTTTCCTAAATCATAAGCTTCCTTTAAATGATATATAACCTCGTCTGGAACCTTATCAGCTTCATCTAAAAGAATTAAAGCATTTTTTGGAAATTCTTTTCCTAAAATTCTATCTATAAAATTTAACCTTTTCTTAATTTCCTTTTTGAAATGGTCTAGTGAAATGATAAAATCACCAGAAACATAAATAACACTATATTTGCCTTTGAATTTTTTATAAAGATATAGTAAAGCAGATGTTTTTCCAACTCCATAATCTCCATAAATTAAACAAGGATTTCCATTATTTATATATTTAGTTAATTTGGTTAACTCTTCGTCATAACCAACGAGTAATGGGCTTGGTTTGATGGTTAACTCGGTTAACATATTTAGTTAATTCAGTTAACTTAGTTAAAAACTTAACGGGCCCGCCGGGATTTGAACCCGGGACCTGCCGGTCCGAAGCCGGCCGCTCTTTCCTGGCTGAGCTACGGGCCCTTTATTCTAATTCTATCGTTTATCTCTAAAATCTTTATCGTTCTTGCGACATTTAATAACAAAGTTCTACCAATTCTTTCTTCAATCCCAGAACCTTCGTGTATATGTCCAAAGACATGAACATCTGGTTGATATTTCAAAATAAACTTAAATAGTTCTTTAGAACCTTCTCCAAATTTGGAAGAAAAGGTATAATGAGGATGGAGGTGTGTTATCAATATTTTTATCCCTTCTGATTTAAAAACATGTTTCAATTTCTCAAGATATTCTCTTACATCTTCTTCAGAGATATTGAATATAGGCATGTTTCCACCTCCAAATCCGAATAAAATAACATTTCCTATCTTTAAATACTTTCCATGTAAATCTATAATGTCATATTTCCTTTTCCATAGCTCTATTATTGAAGGGTCTTCGTGATTTCCTGGAACAACAATAGTTTTAACTCCCAATTCATTCAATTTCTTTAATAAGCCACCAGTATCTTCCTCTCCGAACCAAGTTAGATCTCCTGCAAGAACAACCAAATCTGGCTTCTCTTTTTTCACAGCTTCAACTATCTTATATATCAAATTCTTATCTTTATGCACATCTGCAGCAAATAAAATTTTCATTTCTCCTAAATCTACTTAGGATTTAAAAATGATGAGCAGGCATCAAACTGAATATGATGAAAGCCCTTCTTTCTGATTAAACCCATAAATCTTTTCTTTTCTTAACCCATTGAATAAGATACTCCTTTAATTCTTGTGAATTTGTAAACTGTTTGAATTCTTTATATTTTTTTGATAAAGCCGAATATTTTGACCAATCTTCTTCTTTAAATATATCTGTCTTTGAAAAGTAAATAATTGTATTTTCTTTATTCAAATTGAATTCTTTTCTTAACTGTTCAAAAAGTTTTTCCTGATCTTCTATTGGATATCCGCATGTTTCAGTTACATCAAAAATATAAATAATTTTATGAGCTAATTTCTTAATAGCTAAAACAGCTTGCCTTTCAATGTTATTCATTTCTTCAAAAGGTCTATCTAAAACACCAGGTGTATCAATTATTTGAATTTTCGTATAGGGAGTTTCAATATAACCTATCATTAAACCTTTGGTTGTAAAAGGATAGGGCTGTATTTCCGGTTCAGAACCTGTTAGCTTTTTCAATAACGTAGATTTTCCCACATTTGGCAATCCAGCTATTACAACAGTAGGATAATTTTTTATTACAGGTAAATTCCTCAATTTTCTAGAAGCTTCTTTCAAAATCTCAAAATATTTTGCGTTTCTTTTTAATAAAGAAGCGACTCTGCCATAGAATTCTCTTCTGATTTTTGCCATCTCATTAGGATTCTTTGTTCCTTTAATCTTATTTCTATATCTCTCAAACCATTCATTTAATAATCTTATAATTAATGCCAAGCGTCTTAATGCTTCCTTTACTTGCTTCCAATCAACTATTAAAGGTATCAATTCTTGATAAAACTCTGGTAAGGATTCTAATGGAGGAAATTCGTCTAAAATTCTTTTAATGTCATTTTTTATAATTTGATATATAGTGTTTATTCTAGCTATTTCTATAGCTTGATATCTTTTATATCCTTTGATTTCCAAGGATTTGCGAGTAGCTAACGCAGCTTCTTTTGCTCTTTTGAAAGCTCTATCTATATACCATTGTGGATCATGAACGTCCGCTCGGAACATTCTTAAAGCTTTAGTTTAAATATAATTAAGTTTTATGTGGCTAACGTATGTAAAACCTGAAGGTTTCTATAAAGAGTTCAAAGGAAAAGTTTTGCCGGGATATGTGTTAATTTACCTTTTATCTGGAAGAGCTGGAAAAATAAATGAAACTCCTATAATGTACGTATCTTTCTTAAAAAAGGAAGCTGAAGGAACTTTGATTGATCTAAAAAGAAAAAGAACTTTAGATGTGATACTTTTGCCAAAAGAGGATCTAAATATGAAATATTTAGGTATGCAAAATGGATTTCCAGTATTAGGAGAAAATATTTATGTGGGGGAAATTGATAGGAGAGTTTTGGAAGAGGAAGGGTTTAAAGAAAAAGAACTATATGTTTTAAGGATAAAGCCAGCCTTCTCTCAATCTCGGGAAAGGCAAAGTATCCCTAATGTGTTCTAAATTACATACCCACATTACAAATCTATCTACACCCAAACCCCAACCGGAATGTGGAACAGAACCATATTTTCTTAAATCCAAATACCACTCATAAGCCATTTTTTCCTCATCCCCTACTCTTATTTTATATTTATCCAATCCCCATTCCTTTATTTTCTGTAATAAAATATCATACCTCCACTCTCTTTCAGAACCTCCTATAATTTCTCCTACGTTAGGAACTAAGAGATCAAAGTTCTTTACGGTTCCATCTCCAACTTCATACATGTA
>CAZNIQ010000002.1:16484-37859 GCA_964573185.1 Candidatus Woesearchaeota archaeon
TTACAAATACGGGCTTTCCAATTTCTTCTGTTAAAGCTCTTTCCTCGTCTGCACCTAAATCATCTCCATATTTTACATTAAAACCTTTGGATTGCAAAAGCTCTATCGCTTTCTTATATTTTATTTTTTCCCACGGTTCTTCGATGTATTCTTTTAATTTTTTAATATCAACATTTATCAATTCGAAATCTGCTTTTCTTTCTTCTAGAGTTCTCTCCATAGCATATTTTAGAGATTCTTCCGCAACTTTCATGATATCATCAAGATCGTACCAAGCAGCTTCTACTTCAAAATGCCAATATTCATGTAAATGTCTTCTGGTCCTAGATTTTTCAGCTCTAAAGGAAGGTGTTAGAGAATATACTTTCTCTAATGAAAATATTAATGCTTCTAAATATAATTGTGCAGATTGAGAAAGATAAGCTTTTTTACCAAAGTAATTTACTTCAAACAAAGTTGTAGTTTCTTCACAAGCTGTTCCAACTAGAATAGGAGGTGATACTTCATACCAACCATCGTTTATGAACCATTCTCTTAAATATTTAATTAAAGAATGTCTTATTTTTTGAACAGCTGTAAACTTCCTATTTCTTATCCAAAGATGTCTTAATTTCATTATTGTATCGACATCTTCTCTACCTAATATTGGGAAAGGCTTTCCAAAATCATAAACATTAATATCCTTTACATGAATTTCATAACCTGTTGGTGCTCTTGGATCTTTTTTCAAAATTCCTCTTACTTCTAGAGATCCCTCTATTTGCAATTCTTCAGCTTTCCTCCATATCTCTTCGGAAACTTCTTCTTTTTTAACAACACATTGAACAATGTTTGTAGAATCTCTTAAGACAATAAATATTTTGTCTTTAAATTCTCTCTTTCTATAAACCCATCCCTTTACAGAAACTTCCTTATCTATAAGCTCATCTTTTAGAATGTCTTTAACAAATACAGTTTTCATTAAAAAATAAATTTTAAGAAAAAATTAAGATTTTTGTTTTAGTAATTCCTTAACAGCGTTAACTATTTCTTCCAATAGGTCTTTTCCTTCTCCAGGATCAATAATTGCTGCTGAAGCTGCTTGTACCTGGATTCCACAAGCTGCACCTAATTCTTGCTTTGACGGTACAAATACATATGGTACTCCTTTTTCTTCACACAAAGGTGGCAAATGCATTACAATTTCTGGAGGATCCACGTCTAAAGCTATAGCAACCAATTTAGCTTGTCCCCTTTCTACTGCTTTGGTTGTTTCGTTAGTTCCTTTCTTTATTTTTCCTGTTTGCCTTGCTATTTCAAATAGCTTATATACTTTTTCTGCATAGTTTTTTACAAAGTTCTCCAAAACGTCCTCTGGCCAGGGAACGTATGGAGGCTTGGTCATCATGATCCCGCATCTTTTAAGGTTATAAAACTTACCTTTTTAATACTTATTGTGTCCCTAGAAGATCTAATAAAAATTAAAGAATTACAATTAGAAGGAAAAAACTTGTATGTACAAATATACCGTACTTATGGATTTTTATTATTATATGAAGATGGGCGAATAATATATAATAGTTTTAGAGAGGATGCTGCATTTGGATTTAATTTATATATATGTTGGGATAAGAGAAAACGTTCCTTGCTGTTTTTAAGAGCCTTACAAATGGAGTTTACTTCTGGAAATTGTAAAATAAATGTTAAAGAAGCGAAACGAAAACGTGTACCTACAACAGTTATACTCTATTATGATGAAAATAGAGAACGAGCATTTTCAGAAGAAGTGATACTTATTAGACATAATAAAAATATCTATCTACTAGGATATACAGACAAAAAACCACAAATGAATATTCCTTATTTCTATGATCGATATACAGGATTGTATGTTTTTCTTTTAACTAAAAAATTATTTTCCAGGATAGCCTAATTTTTTAAATTCTTCTTGCCAATTATCTCCGAAATGTTTTCTAAATACGGGCTCTAGATGCCATAAATTATCTCTTCTCACTTTCCATAAGGATACAGGAATTCCTGCTTCAACCATCGCTTTAATTACTTCTTCTGTAGAGGCTCCGGGCTTGATATTTAACTTGATTGGTAAGGGTTCTAAGTGTTTAATATTACATCTTCTTCTCTTCACATCTCCATCTATTATTACAAAATTTTCATCAATTATATCTACAACTACACATTTTCTTCCAGCCTCCCTTCCAGCAATTTTAACACAAACTCTTCCGACTTCAATTACCATGGTCTTATTGTTGTCCTATATTTTTTAAAAGTAATTCCGCTTCAGCTCTTGCTCTTTCTTTCATTAATTTTCTTAAACACTCGTGACAAAGATACCCACCGTAAGGTCTTGAAACCCTTTTCTGTGTTTTATTTAATCTTCCAAAAGACCACGGGTCCATTTTAGGTAATCCTTGTAAAGGTCTTTTGCAGATAGCACATCTATGAGGATTTCCTTTTTTCCTTTTGAGTATTATTGTCGTTCTTCCTCCCGGAGTTCTTCTTTTCACTTCCCTCCAAGCCATGGGAACTTTCTATAAAAATTTTATTTAAAACTTTTCTTAATGGAATTCCGACAATGGATGATAAAACTATATAAGAACCTAGCCATCCTAGTCCAGGTTTACCCGTTATTGGGTTGTTAAACGGTAGAGGGATTACAATATTATCTCCAATTATCTCTTTTAATAAAAAGAAAGTTATGATTATTATCAAAAAGGATAGTAGCATTATTTTCATTTGTTTGTTAGTAATTTCCATCATAAATTTTTCTTCCTTCTCTAAGATTTCTACATTTCCTTTCTTAAATTCTTCTAATATCTTCTTTAATCTTTCACTATCTTCCGGCTTTATAATCTTCGTTTGTAGGTAAAATAGAAAGACATTAACAAAGATTACTGCTAATAAAACTATAATTAGGTAAACCATGGTATTTTAATTATTTGCTTTATTTCTTCCCAATTGGGTTTTATAACGTTCTCGTACAAGTCTTCTGCTATTGCTACAGCCAATAATAAGGATATTCCTGATATTACCGAACCAAATATATCTGCAATCGCATTTAAGAAACCTACAGCTGCACCTCCAATGATGCTTATAGGTATAATGTACCTCTCTAATGTTCTTTCAATTAATCTGGGATCTCTAAATGGGAAGGCTTGTGAAAATTGTAAAGCCAGTTTTGCAGGATCCATTCCAGAAGAAAATATCCAAAGATAAGAAAATATTGCTGCTCCAATGACGGACCAGAAGAAATAAGTTACACTTCTTATTACTATTTCTAAACTAATCCCCCCATGGGTTAGGACGTATGCTAACAAATTCGGTGGAGTAATATATAATAAAATTCCTCCTATAACGTTTCCCCTTTCATCAAATGTTGCAATTATTTTTCCTAATGTTTCTAGTGGTGTTCTTTGTAAAACCCAAGCCCAGAACCTTAAATTAGCCCAAAAAGCAAATAGCAATATAATAGGGATAACAGAAGTATATAACAATTTTACAGGAAATCTTATGCTTCTACCCCTAACTCTACCTAAAGGTATAGGTATTTCAGTATATATTTTATGTAAATATGTAGCTAAGATTAAAACTATAAAAGCGACAATTATTTCACCTAAAGGAAGCATCGCATTTACAAGATTTCCTTGAGCAAGATTTGTAAAAGCATCTTGAAGAAAAACAACCATTCTGGTAAAGAAGGATTTTGAAATAGCTGCTAAAATAAATAGATTGACACCCGGAGTAAAACCATATTTTGTAGACAAATCATCTAAAAGAAGAATTATGAAACCTCCTAAAATAACTTGCAAATAAACTATTGGGAAGAATTCAATAGATATTGGCCTTAACCATCCAAACAATACATGTATAAGGCCCTCTACAAAAATAAAGATTATTGCTAAGATTTTTTGATATTCTTCATATTTTGCTCTTCCTTCGGGAGACATAAAATCAATTTTAATTACCTCTCCTCCAATAAGTAACATTAAAATAATGCTTGCTAATACTATCGGACCTACACCTAAAGTTACTAAAGACCCAAAGGTTCCACCCAAGAGCATTGAAATTTGATAAATAAAGCTTGAAGCTTCGGGGGAAATACCATAGATGGGGATAGAGGATAAGAAGAGATAAACAATAATTATAATGATGGTCCAAAAAAGCCTTTCCTTAAAAGTTAAAACTCTCTTTGGACTTTCAACACCTATCATTCTTTACGGCATTAAAAAATAAATATAAAAATTATTCTCTTGGTAAACCGGAAAAAGTTTGTTGAGGAGCACTACCACCAAGTTCTGTTGGAAGATTACTGAACATATTAGTTCCTAAAGGATGATACTTTGTGACTTCCGTTAAAGTTGCTGGAGTATATAAAGTATAGAAAGGTGGCATAGAATATAAAGCAGCTACACCGTAAGTAGGATAATACCAGAGGACTTCTGAATAAGGCAAATTCAAAGGATTTGTTGGAGAAACTTCTGAAATCCCTAGTTCTTCCGCTAATCTCCATATCTCTTCCATATGGGAAGGTAATGATATACCATACTGGTTTGATTGTGCTCTTTGTTGGTACCATCCACCAGCTTCGGAAATTACCTCTTTCTTACCTAACTTTTCTAAAGCTTCTTTAATTATATCTTTCAAACCTGCTTGTCCTGGAACTAAATGTACATCGTATAAACCATAAGAATCTGCAATATGTACGTGTTTTACCAAATCCTTTATCTTCTCTGTTTCCTCAATTATCTTTTCTTTCGGATAACCTTTCCATAACATATAAGATATATGTGCAACATCCCAAGTAACACCAATCTTTTCATCTATCAGCCTTTTAATAGCCTCATCAGGGTTTTTTCCATATTTTTCCCTAAATTCCTTATCTTTTTTAATTAATTCTTCTATTCTCTTTTTAAATTCCCGATCATTTTTTAAATCATTATATAATTTTTGCTTTACTTTTTCTATAAATTCTTTTAATTCTTCAGCTCTTGCAACCAAAGCGCCACCAGATTCACCATATTGTACAGGAGGGTTTTCTATAACTAAAGTAGGAATATATTTCCATTTATCTATATTCTCTTTTAAGAACTTTTCATAAGTTTTAGCAATAGTTTCTGAACCACTTTCAATAGCAAATTCAGAACCCAATTTCACAACTTCCGGAGGACCATATAAGGCTGTCATTTTACCAATTTCATTTGCAACATTTTCTAAAAGTTTGAACCTATAATAATTTAAAGTTAATAAATTATGGAAGACCCATTGTGCAAGTTCTTTGTATTTTTCAACAGGTTGTCTTATACCTTCTTGCGATAACCTTTGAATTTCTCTTTTATATTGCTCATACTTATTTCTTAATTCATTTAGCTGATTCATTATTTTTTCTAATCTTTCTTTTAAATACTTCTTTTGTTCAGGGTTACCGTATTTCTCTATTGCATTATATATCCTTTTCATCTGTTCCTCTAATGTAGCAAAGTGGTTGTCAATATAAGAGATAGCATTATAGAACAAACCAGATTTGTTCGGATCATATAAAGCTTCTCCAGCAAACTTAGCTATTGTTTGTAAATCGTGTTTTAACCTTTCTAAGCCCAGAGTCAAAGAAGATAAATTTTCTTTCCATATTCTTTCATTTAATTCCTTTTTCCAATCATATAATGTTTTTACTTCTTCTCCAAAGGGAGTTTTCAGTATTTCAGCATTTATCAATCCTTCTACTCTATTATTCAATAGATTAACAACCATGTCTTGCTTTGCTAAATAATATGGTTTTGCTTTATCTCTTAATTTCTCTTTAGCTTTCTCCTCTATCTTAGGGTCCCATTCTCTTGCACCATAGTGCTCTGGAGCATGAATATTTACCTTTATAGCCTCTCCATACTTTTCACCAACTTCTTTTGCTCTTTCTAAAGCTAGCTTTAGTACGTGTTCAGAAAACTTCTTCGCTTCCTCAGAAATTCTTCCATGTTTATCAATTCCTTCCCAAGGAACAGAAACGGGAGCGTGAAAAGAGGGTTTAACATTATTTATTTTCGCTAGATAAGCTATTTCTTCGTAATATTGTTTCGGAATACTCTCTAATACTTGAGGATGTAAGGCTCCAAATTCTATCGATGTAGCTCCTTCCCAAATCTTCTGATTGAATTCTTGGGGTTGTAAAGAAGTATTCGGGTTGGTAGTTGTTCCTAGTCTGTATTTGTCTAAAATCTTCATTATATTTTATTAGTCGTATTGGTATATTAAGTCTTCTCATCTCATCCAACACTCTTTCAAATAAATCTTTAGGTCTAAACAAACCTTCTACAAGATTTCTTAAAGTTTCGTAATATTTTTGGATTAATCTTTGAAAGTAAAGATATAGGAATTCAGAGTATTGCTCTACTATTCTTTGTCTATATTCTATTTCAGACGTAATTTCAACATTTGATACCTTTTTCCTTCCTTCTTCCATTTCTACTTTTCTTTCTAAGTTTCTTTGAATATTCTTGTTTGTCTCTTCTCTTCTACGAATTCTTGGAATTTCTCTTACAACTATTCCTATTTGTCTCTTTTTAAGAATTTCTTCAATCTTTTTGATAAGATCTTGAATCTTTTTTCTTTTCTTTTCATCTTTTTCACTTTCAAGATACTTCTTTAAAAGAGAAAGAAGTAATAAAAGAATACCAGTGCTTTGATTTTCATGAATTAATTTTTCTATTTCCATGTCAACATTCCAAAGGATTTTTTGAACGTCTTATAAATAACGAACATTAATTTTGCCGTATCTTCTTTTAATTTGTTCTTTTCATCTTCAGCTTTCTTTTTCTTTTGTTCTTTTTCCCATTCTTCTTTTTTCTTTTTTATAGAAAATAGCCAATTTAAAATATCTTCTTTTAATTTTGAAAAACCTACAGAACTTAAAATATCTTTAACTAAATAATATAAATCTGAAAACGGTGGTAAATAAAATTCTTTTTTCTTCTTTTCCTCTTTCTTCTCTTCTTTTTTCTCTTCCTCCTTTTTTTCAGGCTTCTTTAAATAATCTTTTAACCATTCTATACCTGAAGCTATATCTGGAAATTTCTTTATCAATTTTTCAGCGAATTCATAATCTATTTCTCCTTTTTTCTTAAACTCTTCATATAACTCCTTGTCTTTTTCAATATAGTCTATAAAGAAAGCTTCAAAAATTGCAGGGGCAAGCATTTTAAGTGTTTCTGTAGTAAGGCCTTTCAAATACATTAAATCCCTTTCCATTTCCTTTCTTCTTATCGCTTTTAACTCTTCTTCTTTTAATATATATGCTTTAAAATCAACATGTAATTGTCCTACGTGTGTGTAGAAAGATGAGGTGGCTATTCTTTGTGCTTGAGGTGCGGATCTAAGATAAAATTTAATTTCATAACAAGGCAAATATTTTACTTTCTTGAACTTTTTTTCTTTATCATCCCACTCTTCTATTTCTTTAGCCTTTCCAGTGGCAAACAGGGTTATTTCGATTAAAGCAGTTTCAAAAGCGTGTATTAAATCGGGGGTTTCCTGTTCTTTAAATAGAAGTTTTCTAGCATATCTAAAATAAGGACGTGCAAATTCAAAATAAGTAAACAAAGCATTTACCTGATGCTTTAGATAAGCTAAAATAAGTTTATATCTAGTTTTTAATTCCTTTTCAGAATCTTTTACCCATTTTTTCCATTCAGCAAATCTACTTTTTATTAATCGTTTAATTCTTTCATTTACGTTTAATTGATCTATTTCATGTTCAAACATTACTGATAAAAATAAATCTATAGCATAAGTAGTACCGGCCCTTCTAGATAAATTTAATAAAGAACCTGCACCTCTTTGAGCATCTACTTTATCCAACCATATGGATTTTAACGTTAAAGTATTTGCTAATGCCTCAGAAAATTTCTGTACGAATTCTAAATCCTCTTTTGAAAGCTCATCTGGTTTTTTATCTTTTAACTTCTGATATTTGTCAAATAGTTTTCTATATTCATTATAAGGATATTCAAAAAGATACTTTCCATTAAATTTTGCTTTATCATAAATCTGTATTCTTGTTTTTAACCATCTCCACTCATAAAGGATAGAGAGAATAGATCTTATGATAGCATTAATTAATTCAGCTAATTGTCTTCCTCTATCTAAAAGAATTGCTAATCTTTGCCCCATTTCTCCTAAAAAAGAGGATGCTGCAGCAGCTGTATAAAAATCAGAAAATTTTTCAACATTCAATTCCAGAGAATATCTCAAGAAGTCTACCATCCAAAAATAATATTGTTCTAAAACGTATTGGGGATTATCATGAATTATTTTAAACTCAAGTATTTTATGTTCTTTCCCAACTTCTTCTTTCTCTAGTGACTCCAAACTTATTTCTTTTTCCATTAATTATAATTCTAATGTCAACCATTATAATACTTCCTTCTTGGGGATGGTCTTATAAAGACTTAGAATTTTTTATTTCAAGAATTAAAAGTTATAAAATATTTAGCACAAAACTTACTTCTTATTCTATCGAAGGAGCAAAAGTTATATGCGATGGTATGCTATCTGATTTAATAAATTTAACACCAAAATTTCTAATTCTAATAGCAGATCAAGGTTTTGTAGAATTATGGGATAATACTATCCTAAGAGAATTTTTGATTGCAGCTAATGAAAATTTAATCAAAATGATTGCAATTTCTTTAGCACCATTAGTGTTAGCAAAATTCGGAATTTTAAAAGACAGATTTGCAACAGTTAACTTAGATATTTTTCCAGAAGCGGAGAAAATTATGAAAAAATATCGTGTAAAGTTAGTGGATTTAAAATGGGTAAAGGATAATAATATAATAACTGCAAAAAGAGCTAATTATTTACCTTCGGACGTTCTTGAAGAATTTTCTTTATAAAACTATAAGCATTTTCTCCCTTGATATTTATGTTTTTTGTAAGATAGCTTAGCATTTTGTTTGTTAATATAAGATATCCAATCTCCCTAATAATTTCTCTTAATTTTATTGCGTATTTTGCATATTCGAAAGAGTAATTTTCTAATAACAAATTCTCTACTTTCTTATAAATTTTATATGTAACGTATAGATGCTTCAACATTCTTCGTAACACGAAAAGAAGCTCTTGATAAATATACGTTTTTGCTTCTTCTTCCTCCAATTCTTTTATTAAATTGTAAGAGAGCTTAAGATATAATGTTGTAACCTTTGCTGTAACACTACCCAATTTAATACCTTTTAATATTAATCTTTCATTCACCGATGACATGTAACTACTACAAATGAAAAACTTATAATTTTTACTAGCCCCGCGGGGATTCGAACCCCGGTCACGGGGACCAGAACCCCGCATCCTTGGCCGCTAGACGACGGGGCTATTTAATTAAAACAATCATTTTATCTTTAAATTTTTTATTACATAGAAAAATAACCCAAATAAGAAAAAGTTCAATATAATTGTCCAAAGAAAATTATGTAAGAAAAAAGGATTAACATATTTAGAAAAATAGATTGTAACCAAAATTCTTAAGAAATTAAATGAAAGAATTAAAGGAATATATTTAACAAATAAAACAAACCTTCTTTTTGGATCTAAAAATGGGATAGAAAAGGTTAATGAAAACCATGCTAGAGAACTTTTAATACCAATACAGTCAGCAGATATCTCAAAAATATAATTGTTATAAAAAACATAAGGACCTTGTGAATTTGTACTCAAAATTAATGAAATTAGTTTTGCTAAGAAACTTTGAATTGGTAATAATTGTGGATTATATTTGTTAAAAAAATAAAGAGGCAAACCAAAAATATGTAAATTTATAAGAAAGAACAAAATTTTCGCTATTTTCTTTTGCTTCTTACTTAGTTTATCATAATATTTTTTAAATAGAAATTCAATCAAGATTTAATATTTTATTAGTAAAGATAGCCGCTATAATCAGACCAGCTCCTATTAAAATTCCGGATATTGAAAAGGTTCGTGCTGATAAGCTTCCACCTAAAATTACTATTCCAAATATCAAAACTAGGAATCTTAAAACATTAATTATAAATTTTCTTTCCTTTTCTTCACTTTCTTTTTTATACCTTAAGTATTCTTCGAATTTATCACTCTTTATCAATTCTTTCTCCTTTAAAAAATCTAACACTATCTTTATCAAAATAAGCCCTAGAATTAGAATTATAATTACTGCTAAAAGCATTGTTTTTATGTTTTCTTTTTCTTTATATGCTTTACTACTGCAGCTACTCCCTTTTTGAATTGTTTTATTTCTAAAGCGGAAAGTTTAGCTTCCCCAACAGCAATTAAATTATCTTTTTTATCTACAATTAAAACAATATCTTTCGGCAAGATTTCTTCATCTAAATCTATAACGAATTTGCAGAACACAGATTTTCCTTTAGAAACAAAGGGTACAGCTTCATCTGAAATAACTATTCTGTATTTTGGATATTCTAAAATTTCCTTTAATCTTAAACCACCTTCATATGTTAAAATTAGAAATCCGGTAGTGGGTTCTATAGTTGCCAATAATGTATTATTTAAATATATCCACCTTATTCTTCCTGTTTTTCCTTTTAATATTTTTACACTATCTGGAAATAATTTTTCTCCAACCCCTCTTCCAAATTGAAAATCTGCTATAGCTCTAATTAATTCTAACTCCATAGAACCTTAAAACAACAAGATCTACAAGCTTCAATATGTTAGACTCATTACCAATTATGTATAATTTGTTTTTTATTAAACTAACATTTTCTTTTCCTTCTCTATAAATGATACAAAATACAGTCCTACTACACAAGCTTTCATTTCCTATTATTTGACAATAGGTTGAATTGTAGGGTTTTGTACAAACATATACGACTTCAAACCCTAAATTTCTCAAAGGAAGAATTATATGATTTAAAAGAGAGATTACTCCTAAAGAAAAGTTTCCTTTTAAGTATGGATTGTATATGAAATAGATAGTTGAATAATTATATAGATATGCATAGTTAAAGTTAGTTAGGTTATCTTTAAATTTTAGCAATATTTTCTTTGGATTGTTAAATGTATAAATAAAAGTATTATTATACCACGGGATAACATACTTCTTTATTTCGGAATTATAATAAAATATCGTTTTATGTTTTGGAATCAAAAAAAGTAGCCCAAATAATACAACAATCCCTAATAATAAGAAGTGCTTTCTCATTAAGCAAACTTTATTAAAATAATTTAAAATAATTAATGTTTATAATGGAGAACAGAAAGGAGATAGAAGAAAAAATAATTCAGTTCCTTAGGCAAAATCCTCATGGTGCAACAGGTTCTGAAATAGCTAAATATCTTGGAATGAACAGAGTTACCGTTGCCAAATATCTTGAAGTTCTAAGAGCAGAAGGATTGATAGATTATAAACAAGTTGGAAGAACTAAAATATGGTATTTAAATGAAGATATAGCGACAGTTGAAGTATTGAAAGGAAGAAAAGATATTTTGAAAGTTTTGAAAAGGAAAGAAGATAATTCTTTGGTTATATTAGGCGGAGATTTAGAATTCGTCATATTACCAACAGAGTTCATACCTGATTTATATATAGAGTTATTCAAATCTTTAGAAAACGCTGAAGGAGTAATAAGAAACATTGGAAGAAGGTTGGGAAGGCAATTAGTACATCTTTCAGAAATTTATACAGGTGTAAAACCTGCGAATCTTTCAGGGAGACATCTTGAAAATTTTGTAAAGCAGTTAATAATTTTCTTTCTAAATTTAGGATGGGGGAAATTGAAAGATATAGTCTTCAATTATAAGAAAAAAGAATTGATAGTTGTAGTTGAAAATTCCAAAATAGCAGATTCTCTAAAAGAAGTGGAGGATCCTGTATTAACAAAATTGAAAGGAAAACCGGTATGTTATTTACTACAAGGAGTATTTTTAGGGATTATGGAAGCGATCTTTCCGGATGTATTTAATGTGGAAGAAAGAAAATGTATATATAAAGGAGATGAATACTGTGAGTTTGTTGTTTCCCCTTAAAAAAGAAAAATTAGGTTTAGGCTTTTAATTTAGCTTTTACAGCTAATTTTATATCTTCAGGTTTGATTGTTGTTCTCTTTGCATGAGCTGCCAATTTTACAGCTTCTTCGGCAATTTCCATTGCAATTTCTTCTAAAGCTTCTTTTAGATATCTTACAGCTTTGTCAGAAACTCTTGTGACACCGTGTGCTTGTCCTACCTTCTTAATGATTCTTTCGACAGCAGCTAAGGGTATTCCTCTTTCACCTCTTGCAGGCATAACCCCTATAGATATCTCCCCTTATTTAAACTTTTCTTCAAAACACTTTGATCTCTATGTGTTCTCTTAGGTTCATACTGTTCACGCCTTAAATACTAATAAGGAATAAAACTTCAAGTATGGATGAGTCTAATAAGAGATAATGATAAGATAAATAGATCTAAAAATAAAAAGATTAGAGCTACATCTCAACTCTAGGTGCTAGTATGAAACTTAGTTTTAATTTATCTAATAATTTGTAATCCATCCAAACGGGATAATCTGTTTTAAACCTTATTGTTACCGTATCAGAAACGTCTGAAGCCTTCGTCATTTTATGTAGATAATCCACTGCGTATCTTGCTCTTGCCTTTTCAGGAATCTCCATTGAAATAACTGTCTCATCTTGTGGTGTGAATTCTACTTTCATTTCTCTTAATTCTCCTTCAGCTTTCATAATAAACTTGGGTCCTTCGGGATCTGCTATAAATAGCATTGAATCTGAAATAACTTTAGCAGCATCCAAAATTTCTTTCATCGCTTTAGCATCTAACTCTATCTTTACAGGTAAATCTAATTGTGGTACTTTGTGTTCAGTCTGTTCTGCTTCAATTAAAGGTAAAGCAAAAGTTCTTTTAGCTTTTCCTTTGAATGTAATTAAAAATCTATTCTTTTCCTTATCTAATGTCATTTCAACAGTTTCCTTCATTTTTACTTTTGTTAATATCTTCTTTAAGTCATCTAAAGATATAGTGAAGGTTTCTTCTCCATCAACCTCATATTCTAAGAAAAGATTAGGATACATCTCTAAAATTATCATTGCTACATTTGCAGGATCCATTGCAACTAAACTGATCCCTTCAGGAGTTGCTTTAAATGTTCCTTCAGAGATTAAGCTTGCTAAAATTGGTACTATTTTCTTTAAAATCTTTGCTTCAGGTAAAACAGCTCTCATAGAAAAAATTAGAAATTATGGTTTTTAAAATTGTCTCATATTGTAGCCAAAGATCAAACCTGCGAAGTATATGGCTCCATAAATTATAGGATTCGCTAATAAAGTATTAATCAGGGTATTAATATCTCCCAAGAGAAAATAGGCACCTGCAAAAGGAATCGCCAAAGAAATAATTAGTGGTAAAAGCATTCCCCCGCCACCCATCATCCCTCCCATCATTTGACCTTTCAGCATATAACCACCAATAATACCTCCTACAAAGAGTAAACCGAATAATACTGGGTTTGAGGTAATTAAATTTAAAATTAATTCTATTGCTCCATTGAGATTTCCTGCTTGAAAATAAGCAGCTCCAATAAGTATTCCTATAGCAATAATTAGACCTATTAAGAATCCCCCACCACCCATCCCCATACCCATCCCAAAACCTTGTGCTTTCATCTTCCTACTATTCTTCTTCCTCTTTAAATAACTTTTCAACTAATTTTTGATATTTATTGTATAAATAAACACCTAACTTCATTTTCTGAACAATATCTGCTATTACCATATCATTCTCCCAGTGCCCGAAAACTCTCACTTTATCCCCAACATTTAAACCAGAAAGATCTTTTACTTTTATTTTAATTTTACCTGTTGTATCTGAAATTATAACAGAATCCTCAGTAATTTCTTCAATTTCTCCATAGATTACAAAGTATTTGAATTTTCTACAATCTTTTATTAAACATTCTCTATATCTCATAGATAAGCTTCTATTAGTGCTGCTAGAAATAAAATAATTACTGAGATAACGAATAATAAAATGCTATGGGATAGTATTTTATGAAAGACCTCTTTTTTGTAATTTAATAAAGACAAAGCTAGCAAACCACCAGATAAAGCAGAAATGAAATATGCTGTAAATTCTAGAATTCCGTGAGGTAAAATATTCAATAAAATAAAAAACACATTTTTTCCTTTTATAAATGATATTCCTAAATAGTAACCAAGTATTGATGCATTCCAAATTATTACAAATAAAGCTCCTGCACCATAAATGAAATTGAGAATAAAAGATACAATCAAAACTTTAAGATTATTTGTAAAAATTTTATAGAAGAACTCTCCTTTATTTAAATACATTCCTCTGAACTCTGCAAAAATTTCTTTTATAGCTTCGTTTTGAGGAATTAAAAGAGGAGAATAAGGGTTTATTATTGTAAATAAAAAATATGCTAGCGAAACTCCTATAAACATTGCAAAGAAATCTTTTATAAAATTGGAATGAATAATAAACTTATCTATTTTTTCCTCAATCTTCTCTTCTCTTTCTAAAATTTTTGAAAAAATTATAGATAATGGAATTAAAGTTAAGGCTAAAGTAACATATCCAGAACAAAAATGAGTTAAATTTGAGGAAATTATCATAGAAATAAAGGTTGAGAAGAAAGAAATATATAGTAAGAATAAAAATTCGTTTTTCTTATATCTCTCTAAGAGGAGATCGTACATTTTCTAAAAATTCTCTTTCTATCGGATTTAAATTTGATGGAATGACAATACACCAAGGAGGTTTTTCCCATTTAATTTTCAAAAAATCTTTAATATTCTCATAAAATATTTTCTCATCCTTCCATCCTAATCTTTGGCAGACAATTACTTTTTCATTTACATCAATTACATTTTCTTTTCTTCTATTTTCTATTTCTAATAATCTTTCTAAAGCCTCCTTTGGGGTTAAAAACTTATTTTCAAAAGGATCTAAATCTAGTAAAATTAGGGTATGAGCGTCTATTGATTTGTTTTGCTTAATAACATCATAAGGAACTTCTGAGTAATGGAAAGAGATACTTATCGCTTTTCCAAATTTGTATAAAAACAAACCTGTTCTTGCTATTGCATTGAAAATGGAAGAACTTTGAATAACTTTATACTTTATTCTATTTCTTTTACAAAAATCTATTAAAGATATATGTGTAGTTGCTGATAATGGATCTCCATATGTTAATAAGACAATAATCCTATCTTTATTCTTTAGAATAAAATTTTCTAATTCTTCTTCAACAAATTTTCTATCAACAATTTTAGCTTTTTCTTTAATAATTTTAGGTAGATATGGATATAAAGATGTATACCCTTCTAGAAAAACGTAATCTGCTTTTTTGATATATTTTAAAGTTCCTATGGGGATTTCGAAAGGATTCAACCCCAAACCTGCTAAGATGAAAACCATTGATCCAAAGTAGTTTGTTTCTTAGGGGCTTTAGCAAATGTCTGCTCAACTCTTTGCTTCAATAAAAGAACATTCTGTTTTACATATGGATCTTTTACATATTTCTCGGCTAAAAAGACACTAATATCTAAATATTTTCTTACAGCTCCTTCGGGAACAGTAAAAACAATTCTACCACCGCAATAAGGACACTTCCCAGATAAAGGAACCCTTCTAAATTTCTCATTACATTTTACGCATCTAAACTTTTGATCAGAGAACCTTCTAAGATTTCCTTTTACATCTCTCGCTAAATGACCTTCTATAACTAATTCTGCAACTACTGAAGCATCTGAAGCTCTAGTAATTTCTGCTAATTTTATCATCGCCATTATCTTTTCCATCATGGTTTTTAACTTCTTATAAGCTGAAACTTTATTTCCATAATTTATAGAACGAATATCATGCATGAACCCATAATTAAAATACTGTTCTGGTTTGAACAATCTATCACCTACAGTTTCAATGCCTATTTTCTCTTTTACTTCATCAGGATCTGCTGCTTTTAGAGTTTCTTCATAAAACTCCAAAGGATAATGCCAGACGGTATCGTATTTATGTACTTCATCATCAACTTCATGTGCTTTCAATTTTAATGTTATTACTAATGGAGCATCCATCTTTCCACCTCTCTTTTCAGGTAAAAATTCTCTAGAGAAATTCAATAATGCATCTAATAATAAAATGAAAGCTAATTCATCTCCATCACAATTTCTTCTACATCCTGCATGTAATAGAGGATGTGCAAAAAATGCTTGAGCTTTAGAAAATCCTATAATTCTTACAAGTACGCCAGCAGAAGTGTGTGGCGCTATTGCTATTCCAAGATGTCCAATTAAATCTTCTGGCTTTTTAACATTATAATAAGGAGGTAATTTATATAATCTTTGTAATTCTTCATCTATAAACTGTGCAACTTTGACTAATAATTTTGCAAAGTTCTCTCCCCCAGCAGGTAAAATAACATCTTGTGGTTTTAACTCTAAAATTTGATCCTCAGATTCCAAGGGTCTTCCAAATATATCGTGGGTATACCCTAATTCCTTTAACTTCTCGATTGAAACATAAAGAAGATCTTTTGGTCTGAAATAAATAATTGGAAGTTCGTTTGCATCAAATCTTATCGTTCCATCTCTAAATACATGTAATCCATATTTTGCCCTTAGAATTCCCTTTTCTAACCTTTCAGGTGTTTTTGTTTTGTTGGTTAAACCTCTTACACCTTTTACTAATTGTGGAACTTCTGATGGCGAGATTCCCAAATTCTTTATAGCCAATTCTAAATATTCTTTTGGATTTATGATTCTTACAGTGTATGGTTTTGTTGGAATATCACATTCTGGACATTTCTGAAGTTTAGTTATCCTACCACACCTTGGACACTTGTATAGTTGTATGGTTTCGCTTCCACAAAATTCACATTTGGGATATAAAGTGTATCTTTTGCATTTTTCACAATATCTTAATGGTAGTTCTGCTTGGATTTTTCCAACCTTTACAGCTTCCATAAAGTTTCTCATCCTTCCACCTTCTTGACCTACTGGAAATAGCATATGAGGTCTTCCTTTCATTTTTCTCATCTTTGCCTTTTCAGGCTTTCCCATTCTAGCCCCGATGTACGTTCCCACTTTATCCCTTATTTTTACTTCAGCAATCTTCTGTATAACTTCTAATCCATTTTTGGCTTCTTTTGCAATTTCTTTTATTTTATTAACATCTACTTTTCCTGAAATTAGAAAACCTAATTGAACTGCTAATGCAGAAGAATCCGGATGTTCTATTATTACTTTTCCATTTTCCACTTTGTGAATTACTAGAGCTTCCTCTAATGCTCTTTTAGCTTTTGGATCAATATTCTCTATTATAATTTTTTTGATTAATTTTGTTTTCTTTCCATTTATTTCTATTTCTTTCCCATATTCTATTTTAGCGTTCTTTAAAGCTTCAGCAATGTAAACTACCTGTTCTGGTGAAAGGTCTTTCCAAAAATAAGTGTATTTAGGATGTAATGGAACCTCTAATAAAAGAGAGATTTTCAAAGCTTCAGAAAATCTAGGTTTTTTCTTTAAGGGATATCTTATTAATTCCTCTAATCGCTTTTTATCTATTTTCAAGAATTCTGCTAACTTTTCTAAACCTTCTATCTCAAATAATTCTCTTGGTTTCTTCATGTCAAAATGTACTTTAAATCCCTGTACTTTCTTTTCAGCAGCTCTTTCAAATTCTTGTACCCACCATTCTTCACAATACCCAGCGGGAGGTAAAGGAACACCATTGTTTAAAAAGTTTCCAAAATTGATTAGAATGTCTCCTAAGAACAAAATTTCTGCTATTTTTCCTTTTAATTCTTTAGCTTGTTTTACAGTTTTTACTCTTACAACAGAACCATCTTTTAATTTAACAACAGGAGGTTCTATTGTTTCCGCAAATGAAATACCTGTTGATTTTCCCGGTCTCTCAGGTCTAAATTGTATTCCCACTGTTGGAAATTCGTGTAAAAGATAAGAAGCTGCAGGATGTATTGAAGAAGCTTCCAAACCATTTGTTCTAGACTTACCATATCTTAATCTAAAACCTCCCTTTGCCATCGGTAATGCAAATACTGGCCTTCCAGCAGCTAATTCTGATAAGTATTTCCAATTTGGTTTTATTTTAGCTTTAACTGGATCTTCCTCTTTTTCTTCAGAAGTAGGTACTCCACTCTTAATCTTCTCTTGTATTTTTAAAAATTCTTCAAGCCAATTCCAATCATCTAAATTAAAATCTTTTCCCCATTTCTTCAATTTCTTCCAAATCTTTTTAGCCTTCTGACACAAACCTTCTGCTATAGTTAGTGCAACACCACCTCTTATCCTATTTGTCTTTATTCTAGGCAAGTCTTTATAAGCAGAAACTTCTTTGTCTTCTGTTGGCTCTCCATCTATCTCAACGGGTAAGTGCTTTAATAAGAATTCCAATTCTTCTCTTGAAGGTCTATATTGCAACCTTTTTATTCTGTCATAATCGTAAATTTCTATTATATATCTCTCTATTTCTTCTTTAGTAGGATCCCACTTATCCAATCCAAAAACTTTTCTTAAATAGTCTCCAAATAAGGCAACTAAAGCAGCAGCAGTACCACCAGCAGCTCTTATAGGACCTGCAGTATAGATAGCTACATATTCTTTTCCATCCCTTCTTTTCTTTATCTCTACTTTTGCTATACCTTCTATAGGTGCAGCTACAGTACCCATAGTTATGTAAGCTTCGGCCACTCTTAATCCAACTTCAATTGCATATCTTTTATCATGTGTTTTCTCAAAAACGGCTCTTGCAACTTCTTCTCCAATCTTCAATGCGACTCTCCAATCTAAAGGTTCATATTCTTTTTCTAATTCTCTTATCCTTTGGGCAACATTAAATGGTAATTCCTTTAATATGGGAGCTACTAAAGAAACTATTGAAACTACTCTATCTGCCATGTCATTTGCTATTTCAATTTCAACATATGGTTTAGGATCTAATCCTTTTTTTCTAGCTTCTTGAGCTATCTTATAGGCTTCATAAAACTTTTCTTCTAGCTGTTTAAAATATTCTTCATATTCTTTAGCTAGCTGATCATAAGAAAGCATATTATATTTTCTTCTCTAAATTTAAAACCCTTTCTTTATTATATAAAATTTTTCATTTGGTATTTCGAATATCTTTACAATTTTTAAATTCAAATCTTTAGTAATTTTACTTATCCAATTGTTCCAATCTTTTTGTCTATATCTCCTTAATCCTAAAGTTTTCTTAGAGAAAGATATAACGAAAAATTCGTAATTAAGATTTTGTAAAAATTCTTTTGTTATCCCTTTTTTGATTTTTTCTATTAATGGTACAGTTTTCCATAAAAATACGAAGTTCCAGTTAATTTCAGTTAACTCTTGGTTAACTCCGCTAAGTAAGTTAAATACAAACGCATAACCTTGGTTAACTTTAGTTAAAAGTCGGTTAACCCAGTTAACTATGTTATGTGACACATCAAAAGCAACATATAATTTAACTTTTTTTGGTATGAAAAATATTGAAAAAGGATTTAAGCCACAAGCCATATCTAATATTGTTATTTCATCTTTATTTGTAACGGAAAAAATTTCTTTATATATTCTTTCGTAATAATACATTCTTTCTCTAGTGGACCATGAGAGTGATAAAATTTTATATATATCATACTTTGTAATATTACTTTTATCTAATTTTTCAAAAAATTCACTAAATATATAATCTTTATTCAAAACCTCATAAGTGCCAACAGTTTCATGTAGCAGTTTTCTAATTTTCTTTATTAATTCCCTTTCATCCTTTATTTCACCCTTTTCAAGTACATATTCTAAAACATTTCTTATAAGACTATCATCAATGTACCGATACTCCTTTTTCTTTTTTATTTCTTTAATCAATTCCTCCACAAATTTTATATTTAAATACTCTTTATATTTCTTGAATGATGAGCACTGGGGTTCCTGAACATGATGACTAGCAAACCATCTGAAAGCTTTTAAAAAGAAAGATAAAATATATTCTACTTGCGGCGGTGCCCGAGCGGTCCAAGGGGTCGGGCTCAAGACCCGATGGCCGTAGGGCCGTCCGGGGTTCGAATCCCCGCCGCCGCAAAACTTATAATTTTCTTTTGAGAACTTATCAAATGAAAATTTATGCAAATGAAATAGAAAAATATAAAGATAAAAAAATAGAATTTTTGGGTTGGGTTCATTCCATTAGAATTCTCGGAAAAATTTCTTTCATAGTTTTAAGAGATAAAACTGGTTTTATCCAAGCTACATTTAAAAAAGAAATTTTAGGGGAAGAATATAAAAAAATAAAAGAAATAACTCCAGAAACGATATTAAAAGTATACGGAGAAGTTAAGGAAAAACCAAAGGGAGGATATGAAATAATAGTAGAATCTTTTGAAATTCTAAGTTTATCAGATCCATTACCAATAGAAATATGGAATCCTGAAATTAAAACTGAGTTTATCAAGAGAGTTCAATACAGATTTTTGGATTTAAGAAGAAAAGAAATTTATGCTATATTTAAAATAAGATCTGATGTAATACAATATTTTAGAGAGTTTCTCTTAAAAGAAGGTTTCCTTGAGATGCAAACACCAAAAATAGTTTTAATGGGTGCTGAGTCTGGGGCAGAAGTTTTTAGAGTAGATTATTTTGGAAAGGAAGCTTATTTAGCACAGTCTCCACAATTATACAAACAAATGTTGATGGCTTCAGGAATTGATAAATACTTTGAATTTGGCTGGTATTGGAGAGCAGAGAAATCACATACGTCCAGACATTTAACAGAATTCTATGCTTTGGATTTGGAGATAGCATGGATAAAAGATTATAATGAAATTTTAGATTTAGCTGAAAAGATGCTTAAATATGTTTTAAAGAGAGTTGAGGAGAAAAATCAGGAAGAATTGGATATTCTAAATGTGACAGTGGAAGTTCCAAAAGAAATACCAAGGATAACCATTAGAGAAGCTTACAAACTTCTAGAGAAAGCTGGTAAGAAATTACCATATGGTTCAGACCTTGATACAGAAGCTGAAAAGTTGCTAGGTGAAATAATCAAAAAGGAGTACGATTCAGATTTAGTTTTTGTAACAGAATATCCATGGGAGCATAGACCCTTTTATACAATGAGAAAAGAAAACGAGCCAGAATGGACATATTCTTATGACTGTTTATATAAAGGATTAGAAATATTTTCCGGTTCGCAAAGAGAGCATAGATATGGAAAGCTAATACAAAATATAAAAGAAAAGGGAATACCGATTGAACCTTTAAGGTACTATTTAGAAGCTTTTAGATATGGTATGCCCCCACACGGTGGTTTAGGATTGGGAATCGATAGATTTGTAAAACAATTGTTGAACTTGAAAGATGTAAGAGA
>CAZNIQ010000003.1:0-36594 GCA_964573185.1 Candidatus Woesearchaeota archaeon
TATACTATTTTTTAAAACATTTTGATGGAGATGGATTAATACTTTATATAGATTCACCCGGTGGCGGGTTGGAAACTTACAAAATTGTAAAAGCATTAAAGAACTTATCCGTTCCAAAAGTTTGTTACATAAAGTACCATGGTCTTTCCGGTGCTTACTGGATTTGTTCTCAAGCAGATTATATAATTTCAGAAGATTATGCTTTAGTAGGCTCTATAGGTGGAATTTTGATGTATTTTAATTTTGCAAATCTTTTAGAAAGACTTGGAATAAACATAACTATTCTTAAAACAGGAGAATTTAAGGATACTCCTAATCCTTTCCGGAATTTAACTAAAGAAGATATTGAATTTTTAAAGAAAAAATTAGATTTGTTTGTCAATGAATTTAGGAAAGATGTCTTAAGCAAAAGAAATGTTACAAATATAACAGATGTTTTTTCTGCTAAATGGTATTTTGGGAAAGAAGCTATTAAACTAGGCTTGGTTGATGAGCTAGGAGATTTAGAAGAAGCTAAAAAGAAAATAAAAGAAATGTTAAATACAACAAATGTTATATTTATTGAGAAAGATTTTAGTAAAAAGAGAGGTTTCTTGGAAAGCCTTATTGGCTCTTACCTTCTTTTCCCTTTAGCTCTTCTAATTTAATTTGTATTTCTGCAAGTTGTCTTCCAACTTCTTCCAATTCTTTTTCTAATTCTTTCTTTTGATTTTCTAATTGATTTATTTGTTGATTCAATATATTTAATACTTCTTCCCTTTTCTTTTCAATATAAATATTGTTTCCTACATTCACTAAAAGATTTTCAGTATCTAATATTTTTGCTTTAATAAAAACACCTCCTCCCAAATTTACATACCCACTCCCATCTTTTATTTCCTTTAATTCCTCTATAAATCTTTTTAGTAATTCCAATTCCATCAAATTTTTGATCAATTCTTCATAATTGGCCTTTAGAACTCTATAATATTCATATAATTCTTGAAATTCTTTTAATAGCTCTTCCATTAGAATCTTCCTTCTTTAACTAATTGCACAAATTGCCTTATGAACTGATCTTCCGCTTTTTCTGGTGGAACCTCCTCAACTTTCTCAATAACTATTTGTTTTCTTTTGACTTTATGATTAGATCCTAAAATAGAATAGAGCTTCTCTAGAGCTCCTTCAAGTTTAACATCTAATATTTCTTTCTTAAACTTCATTTTTAGAGAACCTTTCTTTATGTACCCAATAAACCTGAATACTTTCTTTTCCATTCTCTAAAAATCTTAAAAACTAATAAAAGGTTTCCTCTATTAGTGCTATTTCGTGTCCAGTAGTTTTATCCCCTATAATATATCCTTTGGAATTTAAAACTAAACCAGATCTTATAAATGGGCTTCCGAAGTTTACAGATCCAACATTTATTCTTTCGGCTTTAAAGATTTCCTTTATTTTTTGTATGTCACTTTCTTTTGCAATATTTCCAACTAAAACCCTTCTATTGAATTCAACTATCAATGCACCAATTATTCCATGCTTTCTGATTGTTAAATCATATACAGGTTTCTGGAATTCTTTTGCTAACAACTCTTTTATCTCTTGTTCCAATCTAGGGTTTACAGCTATAGCTTCTTTACCAATTACTATGTTATTTCCCAAAGCATTCAATTTAGTTTCAAGAACTATAACATCTGTGATTCTTTCTAATTCTTTTAATTCATGCGGGTAAATTATTGAAGGAACAAGGAGTTTCTTTGAATTCCCCGTAACAAAAACGCCTATTAGGTTCGTACCCCCTATTGAAACCTTGTAAAAAGGTACCTCAAAAATTTCCTCCAATCTTTTAACTATTTTATCCTCTACATCAAAACCTATTAAACCAAAATCCTCTGTAAGAAAAATAAACAGACCTATAGAAGGATTTCCTTTTATATTTCCCTTCCAGACCTTCAAGGTAAATCTACATATGCAGTATCTTTCTCCTTTCTAACCTTTACAGTTATATGATGTGGTGGGTTCTTAGCTCCTCTTTTCCAGATTAGATTATTTACAGCATTAGATATTTTCACTACTTTTACATGTAAGTGTCTCATAACAAATTCTTTCAAAGCCTTTACAGCTTTTTTAGCTCTTTTCCATTTAGGAGCCTTTAACCATTCTCTTCTAAGATTAATAGTATAGATTCTTTCAATCATAAAAGTTCTTAAGAAGATAAAATTTAAAATCCTGCTAATTTCAGAATAAAGAAAGCTAGTGAAACTAAAACTAAAGAATGTTTTAAACCAGCTTTAATAGTTCCTTCGGACATCTTACCTATAGCTAATCCAGCAAAGAATCCTTGTATCATAGCTAAATGTAAATAAACTTCGGTATTTATTTTTGTTGTAGATCTTCCTAACATTGATTTAATAAATGAAGCCATTGAAAGATCTATAGAGGCTACAGCTTGAACGGCGGACATGCCGGATAAAAAAGGAATCAAGAATTTTACAGTTGCTATCAAAACTCCTAAGAAAAATAAAAATATTATGTAACTTTGTATCACATTTTGGTAAACAGCAGTCTCTCTTTCTTTCTTTAATTGCTTAATCTCTTGCAAGGTTTTTACTATTGCTTCCAAAGATTCAACAACTTTTCCGCCAGATCTTTCAATTTCGATTATAGTATTTATAGTTCTTTTGATCAAAGGACTTCTCGTTTCTTCAGCAAAAAGCTCCAAAGCTTCTTCCAAAGGTATTCCCCAATCTACTTTGGCAGCTAGGGATTGGACATAAGGTGTTAAAGCGCCGTAATCATTATTAGAAATATAGATTATTGCTTTTGTTAATGGCATCCCAGATCTGACAGCTTCTACGAGATCCTCAACAAAATCTGGAAATCTTTCTTCAATTTCTTTCAATTCTCTCTCTTCTTTTATAACTTTATATACAAATGGAAAAATTATTAATAGAATTGAGGTAAAAGTTAAAATTTCATTTTTTATTGATAAACTAAAAAGTAAAAGAATTATTCCTATAAAAAAAGGTATTAAATCTGTTAAAGAGAGGTCAAACCTCTGTATTAGCATTAATGATATTTTATTTTATGTACCTTTCTAAGACTTCTGGTTTTACGACCCCTCTTAAAATGATCTTATCATTAATTATAATTGTTGGAAACGTTGTTACATTATATTTTTTCTTTAAGTAATCTATTAATGGGTTATTTATCAATTTCCCTTCTATTGCAAAAACCCTTACCTTTGGCCAATGCTTGTATACTACATAATCTAAATATCTTCCTTGTTCTGCACAAGGTTCCCTATATTTTGGATCATTTGAATAAAAGTATAATATTAACGTCCAATTAAATTTACATTTCTGATTATATTCCTTTAGGCTCTCATACATCCTTATTAAGTTAATAATATAAAATTCCTTTAGTAAAAGAACTTTCTCATCATTATATCCATATTCTCTTTCTATAGCCGTTAAATATCTTCCTATTTCACCAATAGGTATTTGACTTAAAAGAACTCTTTTCTCATCACAAGACAAATTTTTAGATAGGTATAGCATTGTATTCAAAGTGTAAACGTTGTTAATCAATTTTAGGATTTCATTTTCAGTATTTAGGAACATCGACTGAGCAATGGCTTTCCCTATGAATATCCCTGAAAAGAACATCGCTAGAGATATGAAGAAAGCTATATAGAAAGCTTTAACTGTTTCTTTCATCCTTAAGCTTATGAAGGAAAATTAAAAAAGCTATTAATATTGAAATTAAATAATCTTTTAAGTAATTGTAAAATCGGAATTTTATAATATGTTTCCCTTCGGGTATGCAAACCTTTATTAATCCTTTATAAGAAGAGAAATTGACTTCTTTATTATCAACGTAAACTCTCATTAAGGGATGATATCCTATTGAGAAGATGTAACAAGAACCATTGGAATTTAATTTAACAACGATATCTTTATTGAATTCAATTATTTTATATATGGTTTTAGGATAAACAAAAGTATAATTTTCTATGAGTAAAATAGCGTATTTTTTGTTTTTGTAGATTACATTCGCATAATTGCATTTAGAAGGTACAATTACATATTTTACAAACAGCTTTTCTATAAAAGGATCATATTTACATTGTAAAAATTCCTTTCTAAGCTTTGAGAATTCCCAGAATATTGGATTTGCTTCCCTAAACCATCCGTTCAGTACGGGTTTCTTTGTTATAATAGGTAAATAAGCTATAAAGCTGTAATAATCCTCTACAATCCATATCCTATATAATCCATTATCGATATGTTTTAAAGCGTCTAAAAGATAATAAAAAGAAATTTTTTCAGGTACAAAAATTAAAGAAAAAAATAATGAAATAAAAGTGGAAATTGAGAAAAGGATTTTCAGTGCTTTGTTTTTTATCTTTAAAGCACCCAAGAAAGCAAAGAACATTGATAATATAAGCCACCTATATTCTGGTATCCTATCTATTATTGGCAAGGTATATATCCATTTTATGCTTGCAGAAGCCAAGAAAACGAAAAGCAAAGATAGAACATTATATGGAAATGAAACAAACAATAAGGCAGGTCCAATATAATTGCTCCAATATCCTTTTATGGGAAATAAAAGACTTTCCGTTAAAGGAACCTTATAAAGATCCAATAGGTAAGGATCATCTTGGAATCTTAAGAAATATGCAAAATCTTTATACTTATAAAATAGAGAATAGAAAGGCAAGGTTATAATAATTGTTGAAAGAATTACAAAAAGAAATTCTGATATATCTCTTTTTTTATGAAAAAAGAAATAAATAAATGTGAAAGCAATTAAAGAAAATAAAAACGTTGAGATATGCGTATAACCGATTAAAGAAAGAGTTAAGATATTGATTAATGGATTATTGATTAGAAGCAGGGGTATTAAACCTGTAGAGAAAAATTGCGGAAAGTTCCCTTCAGGATTCAAAAGTTTTAATCTATAAAAGTTTAAATAGTAAAAGATGGTGATTATTAAAGCAAATTTCCAATCTGTGTACTTTTTGGCAATATGATAAGTAATTACCATCAAAATCAGATTTGAAAGAAAAAGAAAAACTTTTATATCAAATAATAAAGAAAGATAATAAAATAAAGGTGGATAATATAGAAACGTTGGATATCCCACATACCAAAAGTTGTCCCAGTAAAGATTTATATCCTCTTTTAATCTTTCGATTTTATATAAATGTCCAAAAGCATCTCCTTCTGGAGAAAAATCAAATCTAAACAATAGAAGGAGATTAAGTAAAAATAAAATAAAATAAGGAAAATACTTTCTTATCTCCACCATTTCTTCTTTCTTCTAATCACATTTATTAAAGCCAATAGTTGTGATATTGCTAAAATCATCCAATAATATGCTAAGTAAATATAACTAATAATTACACTTATTCTAACTTTGTTGTGTTTTTTAATTATAAAATGATAAATTAATGCCAATATCAAAGAGATTGTAAACAAAATCCATACTCTATTTGTAAGATTTAAATAAATGTATTCAAAGATATTAAAGTCTCTGTAAGAATTTATTATATAAGATAAATCTATGTATTTTACGTTTGATAATGCCTTTGGAAAATCTCTTAATAGAAATAAAATAATGATTATTAGAAATGCTAGTAAATTATAGTAGAACGTTGTTAAAGCTAGTAAGAATAAATCCTTTTTGAAAATGTTTATATGTTCTAAAGTGTGTATAAACCATCCGTAAAACCATCTTATTCTTTGCTTTATTAACTTCCTTAATGTATTAGGAACATCAGTTTTAATTTCAACATCCGGTAGATACTTTACTTTATATCCTTTTTCAATAATTCTCAATCCATAATCTAAATCTTCATTTATACTGTTCTTATTAAAGAAACCTACTATATCTAAAGCTTCTTTTTTAACTAGAGCGCCAGTATTTACAATATACCATGAATAGTAATAAGAGAAGAGATCTTTTAGAAAGTTGGATAACGAATACTCTAGTTTTTGTAATTTTTCAATCAAGTTTTTATCATTCCTTGGAAGGATTCTTGGAACTACTGCTAAAGTTCTTTCATCAAAGGCTAAAAGCAAGAGGGGATAATTTTTATCTAAATACGTATCTGCATCTATTATTGCAAAGAAATCAAAGTCTAAGTTTTTCAAAGCATAGTTTAAACCATAATTTAATGCGTCAGCTTTTCCACCATTCAGTTTTTTAAGGACTATTAAATTATTATATTTCTTTGTTAACTCAAAAGCTTTTTCGAAAGTTTTATCCTTTGATCCATCATCCACAACTAAAATCCAAAACTTATCTCTAGGATAATTTATTTTCTCTATGCTTTCTATTGTAGCTTGTATAGAATCCTCTTCATTATAAGCTGGAATAATGAATAATATCTTAGGAAGCCTTCCGTACTTCTTTTTAATCTCTTCTAAAGATAATCTTATCTTTTCATCTTTTTTTAATAAATATAAGACAAAGAAGTAATTAGATAAAAATATTAGGAAGAATGCTACTAGGTATAAATATATTTCAAAGACACTCATTGCAAATGATTATATATTTTCCATAACTTATCAAAACGCATTCTCTTGGTTTTAATTCAATCTTCCTTTCAAATCTTACGTATTTTGGGACAATATCATAATTCCTACATCCAAATCTATTAACTTCAATTAAATTTCCTTCAATTAATACTTTCCTTTCCAAAAACCCCACTTCTTTAAAATTCAAGCATCCTTCTTTGAGTTCATCATAAACTTTAATTTTGCCTTTTTCTAAACAAAGACTCCCAGAACTTTTCTTAAAAGACCTTTCATCAGGAATATATACCTCTACCATTAAACTTTTTAATATAGAATAAAAATTTTAATTATGAAGGTCCCATTGCAACCTCTGGGAAAACAAGACATACATTTATTGGAAACAGCTTTGTTAGTAATGGCTTTATTTGATCCAGAAGTAATGAAAGAAATAAAGGATCCTGAAAAAAGAGTTACTTGGTTAGATTCCTTAGCAGTTGCCGCAGCTGCATTTGCAAGAAGAAAAGCTGGAATGTCTATACCTGAAATTGCAGAAGAATTGGGAAGAACAGAATCAACAATAAGAAATCATTTGGAAGGAAAAACAAAAGCTGGACAAATAATACAGAAGGTTTACGAGAGATTAGTAAAATCTGGAGGTGAGGTAGAAATAACAATTGGTGAGGAAGCTGTAGCCTCAAAGAAATTAGAAGAAATTAAGAAAAAATTAGAAGAGATGGAAGAACATCTTAAGAAAGTAGTAGAAATTTTTGATGAGGTAAAGAAAGCTCTTGAATAATTTTTTCTTATGACTATTTTTGTAAAGAATAAGCAAATAGTTGTTCCCGGAACATTAATTGCTGAAGGAAACTATAATGTTGTAGGGCCATGTATCAAAGAAGGAACTAGGTATTATGCTACAACAGTATCTTTAGTAGAATTCAAAGAAAACGGAATAAAATTAACACCACTATCCGGAATATATTTTCCTAAAGTTGGCGATCTTGTTATAGGTAAAATAATTGAAGTAACACCTGTTGGATGGTTTGTAGATATAAATAGCCCTTATAGAGCTTTTCTAGCTTTAAAAGAAGGTGTTAATGAATTTGTAGACATAACTAGAACGGATATTTCAAAATATTATGATGAAGGAGAATATATATTATGCAAGGTAATAAATGTTTCTAAGAGAGGGATAGTACATGTTTCCACTAAAGAAACAAAATTTAGGAAAATAAAAGAAGGACTAATAATTTCAATAACACCATCAAAAGTTCCCAGAGTCATTGGAAAAGGGGGATCTATGGTAAAGATGATTAAAGAAATTACAGGTGCACAAGTTATAGTGGGACAAAATGGAAGGGTATGGATTAAAGCTGAAAATCCTGAAATAGAAACGTTAGTTGCACAGGCTATTCAGATGATTGATAAAGCCTCTCACATTTCGGGTTTAACTGAAAAAGTAAAAAGATTTTTAGAAGAGAATATAAAAAATATTAAGAAATAACTTTTATTTCTACAGATTCTATACCTTTCTCGAAACTAAATTTTGTGTGTATTAATATATCTTTCTTCTTTTCTAATGCAACTTTTATAGCCTCTAATATTTTTTCTTTAGGTGTTACCACCCACATTAAGCCATCTAATCCTATAGCAAATAAATCCAAAGCTGTTTTTGCCTTATAATTTTTTAATATATATTCATGAAAGATTTCCGAGCTAATTGCTCTAGAAGCTTCACCAGCGATTGTTCTTATTAGATTAATAGTATACTCTTCATTCAACATTTTATCTATCGGTTGTTCCTCCTCAGATATCTTTTCTCCTCTTCTCTTTTTCCAAATATTTAAAGCAGCTTCCCTTCTTTTTTCAAAATATCTAAAATCATAATCAAATACTAAAACTCTTAAATTATGCCTTAAATTTATTGAATAAAAATTAACAAACTTCAAGTTTCCATTTTCATAAATTTCTTCGAGAATATATAAAAACATTAGATTATTATTTTTACAAATGATCCCTTTGGATTTCTTTTTACTAATTCTTCTATACTTATAGCTTCCCCTCCTATCTTTTCAATTTTCTTTTTAGCAGATTCAGAAAATCTCCAAGCAGCAACAGTAACTTTATGATCTAAAATTCCGCCTCCTAGAACTTTCCCGGGAACAACTACAGTTTCTCCTTCTTTTGTTAATCTATTTATTTTTCCAATATTTACTTCAATTCTTTGCCTTGTAGGTTTATTTAATAATTCTGCTACATACTTCCATATTCTTGCTTTATATTGATTTGAAGCTTTTTCCAAGAATCTGATTAGCTTTCTTAAATGAACATTTGTTGGACCAGTTCTCTTAACCATTGAAAATGTTTAAAGATATTGTTTTTAAAGCTTCTTGATGCATCAGTACAAAAACGCCTTACAATGGACAATATTCTTTATCTTGTTAGCAGTTGCGTTAGCGATGTTATTGTTCGGGAACATTATCCTAAAGATTTTAGGGTTTATTTTATTAATTTACGTATTATCTGGAATTAGAGTAATCTATGAATACGAAAGGGGAGTTTTATTTATTTTAGGAAAATACATTGGCTTGTTAAGTCCGGGTTTGGTCTGGATCATTCCTATTTTACAAGATTTAAGAAAAGTTGATTTAAGAATACAGTCTGTTGACATCCCACCTCAGGAAGTTATGACAAAAGATAACGTACCGGTTAAAGTTAACGGTGTTGTTTTCTTTAGGGTAGAATATCCTGATAAAGCAATTCTGAACGTAAAAGATTATAAGTTAGCAACCGTACTATATGCACAAACAGTTTTAAGAGATATTATAGGAAATGTTGAGCTAGATGAATTACTACAGAAAAGAGAGGAAATTGGAGAGAGAATAAGAAAAGTAGTTGATGAAATAACAGATCAGTGGGGTATAGATGTTACAGGAGTTAGAATTCAAGATATAGTAATTCCTGAAGAAATAAAGAGAGCTATTGCTAGGCAAGCAGAAGCTGAAAGAGAAAAAAGAGCCGTAATTATAAAGTCTGAAGGAGAATTAAAAGCTGCAGAGAACTTACAGAAAGCTGCTGAAATTTTAGCAAAAGTACCGGAAGCTATAACATTAAGAGTTCTACATACTTTAACAGATATTTCTGGTGATCCGAATCAGAAAGTAATAATATTATTACCTACAGATATCGTTAAAATTTTGAAGAAAGAATAAAAGTTATTTTTTCTTTTTTAATTCTTTATATTTTTGGTAAAGCTTGTATCCAATTTCCTTTTCTTTTTCTTTAATCTCAGAACATGCTTGTAAAACAATTTCTTTTGCTTCCTCAATAGTTTTTTCTTTTAAATAAACTTTTCCCTTCTCAATTAAATGCAAATTCTTCTCTAACTTTCTAGTTAACTCCACAGAGAAAATTTCAGGAATATATTGCTCTAAAATTTCTATAACAACTCTCCCCAAAGTAGTTATCTGTATAGCCTTCCTTCCTTTTATATACCTTCTTTTATAGAGAATATAAACTATCTGAGGTCTTGTAGCTTTTGTACCTAATTCCAATTCCTCTAATTTTTTAACTAAAGAAGCAGGAGAGTATCTTGGTGGAGGTTCAGTATACCTTTTCTCTATTTTTGGATATCCTCTCAAAATTTCACCTTCTTTAAATAAAATACTTTCAAACTCTTTAGAATAAATTTTCCAATAAACTCTTATCCATTCACTTTCTAGAAGCCTGTCTTTGAATTTATATTCATAAATAAAGGGTATATCATTGCTTCTAGCAAGAACTTTTATATAATAATAGTAAGAGTGATCCAAAAATGTTGCAATAAATCTTCTAACAACTAAATCGTAAATTAAGAATTCTTTTTTATTAAGATTCTTAGGAATTTCTCCTGTGGGATGAATCGCTGGATGAACGTCATCTTTAGGTCCATTATTTGGAATTAATTTTTCTTTTCTCAAAGTTATAGCAATATATTCTTTATATAAGTTTATTTTACTTAAACTTTCAAAAATTTCTCTAAAATTTATTGTAAATGGCAATTTTTGAGATTCAGTTCTAGGATATGAAATATATCCTTGTTCGTAAAGCTTCTGGGCAATATCTAATGTTCTTTTAGGAGAAATTCTATACAATTTCCATGCATCTTGCTGAAGATCTGATAAATTATAAGGATAGGGAGGATTTAATATTACTTTCTTTTTAATTACTTTTTCTATTTTTAAATAATTATTACATCTATTTTTTAATTCCAAAGCTTGTTTATAATCTTTAATTATATTTGGATACATAAATTTAGCCTTTGTTTGGAAAAATAATAAATAATATGGTTCTGGCTTAAAGCTTTCTATCTCTCTTTCTCTTTCGTAAACTAATTTTAGTGTAGGTCCTTGTACTCTTCCTATACTTAACACCACTTTTTTAACATAGTGTCTGATAGCTTTTGTTAATGCTCTAGAGAGATTTATTCCATAAATCCAATCAACGATATGCCTTGTTTCTCCAGCTAAAGCAAAAGATAAATTCATCTCTTTCAAATTATAGAAAGCATAAAGAATGTCTTTTCTAGTAATTGCAGAAAAAATCATCCTATAAGCATTATTTCTATTAAAGATAAACCTTAATATATTATATCCAATTAATTCTCCTTCTATATCATAATCGGTTGCAATAATTATTTTATTTTCATTTCTAAATCTCTTTAGAATATTTATAAATTTCTTTTTAACATAAATTTTATCCTCTATATAAGCAGGAACCCATTTATAATTAAAAGAAGGATAATACATATCTTTTCTTAAATCAGATAAAGTAAAAAGGTGTCCTAAAGCAGAAGTAATGTAAACTTTTTCATTATTCAATTTAAAATAAATTAGAGGTGGAAATTTTGAAAGAACTTTAAACTTATTAGATAAAAAACTAGCAATCTTCCTTGCAACAGAAGGTTTTTCTGCAATTATAAGCATTAAAATTTTCTAGAGAATAAAAATTTATAGTGATGAAGACCCAGGACTCTGAGACCCCGGTAACCCCGAAGGGCCAGAGATCCCGTAAAGGGTTACGATGAAGGCCCGGTCCTTATCCGGGGTATCTATGATGAGCGGTGAGGAACTGATTACTGATGATGGTGATCCGGACTGATCTTGAATTTCACATCTATTTTATTTTTCTTTAATTCTAAAATAGCAACGCTTTTAGTTACTATTGGATATTCTCCGGAAGCAACACCCGTAGCTGTTCCAGGGTTTACATAGTAGATCCCTTGGTAATATGTAAACAGAGGTAAATGTGTATGTCCAAAGATTACTATCTTTGCATTTTTTGCTTTAGCATATTCATATATTTGATCTAAATCCCCCCTAGGATAGACTTCATCTGAGTGAAATACAAATATCCTCCATCCTTCTATATCTAAAACCAATTCTCTTGGCAGATCTAAGTAATCTGTATTTCCTTGTACAGCTTTGACTTCGGCAATCGTTTCTAACTCTTCAAGGACTTTTGGATCATTTATATCTCCAGTATGGATGATTAAATCTACCTTTTCTTTTTCAAACCATTCTAAGAATTCCTCCGGTATTTTGCTAGCTCTCCTTGGTATATGAGTATCCCCTATTAATCCTAATTTCATAAATACAATATATGCCGTTACATCCTTCAATTTTTCCAATCAAATCTTCTATAATCTTCGTATCCCCCTCAATTTTTAGCATTTCTTCAAGTTCTGACTCTTTAATAATAATAGAAAGCATGCGATATTCTTTATTCTTTCTTGTAAAGAAAAAGTAAGATAGTGTACGTTTATCATTTCTAATGTTGTAACTGTATGAGTATTCTATGATTTCATATCCCTTGCTTTTTAAAGATTTGAGAAAAAGCTTAAGCATTTTCAATTAAATAACATTTATCATCTTCACATTTTATTTTACCTTCAAAATACTTTTTTATAATTTGAATATACTTTTTAGGAAACTCTATACTTATTTTATATTCATCGTTTATTCGTGATGCTCTTATTTTTATAAATTCTACATCTTCATTTATTTTATATAATAAAGCTTCAAATACGTATGTCTTATGAATTCCGTTTAAGTTGTAGCTTTTCTGTTCTGAAATTGTACCCCTCCATCCTTCCTTTTTTAATTCTTCCAATAACGTTTTGATTCTACTCTCTAGTGATGACATTTTATTTAATTCAAAATAAAATTTAAACTTTTAATGAAGGTCTCAATACTAATAGGAACTATAATAGGGGCAGGTGTTCTGTCTTTACCTTACGTATATTCAAAATTAGGCCCTATTTTAGCAATTCTGTTAACCTTTCTATTTTCTCTTTTCTTTATTCTTATTGCAATAATTTATTCAAAAATAGCTTTAATGTACGGAAAGCATCAATTCCCTGGATATGTTGAACTCTTTTTTGGCAAAAAAATAAAATATACCGTGTTATTGCTCTTGCTTATAACTTTATATGGAACTGTATTATCTTATTATATTGCTCAAGCAAATGCTATCTACAATCTTACTGGGATACCAAAATATCTTGCTATTTTGTTATCCTTTCTTTTACTAAATCTAGCTTTAATAAAAAATATAAAAAGTGTTGAAGATTTCGAAAAAGCTAACGTATTAATTGTTATTTCTTTTCTGATAACGATTTCCTTCTATTTTTTAACATTTTACAATATAAATATCAATAAACTATTTGAAATCCATCCGGAACATGTGGTTTATTTTATAGGGCCAATAATATTTTCTCTTTTTGGCCTAAATGCTATACCAGAATTAAGGGAGTTAATAAGTGATGAAAAGGAATTTAGGAATACTATAATCATTGGTTACTTAATACCTACAATTTTATACATATTGTTTTCACTATCTATTGTTTTAACTCATAACGATATACCAAGCATAGCAACATTTCTTTTAGGACCATTAGGATATATCTTAACTTATATAATAACATTTAATCCAATGGTCTCTTTATCTTACGCTATAAAAGAAATTTATCTCTTTGATTTAAAGCTAGATAATGAATTATCTCATGTTTTAACTGTTTTGCCGCCATTTTTGATCTCTTTTATTATAAATGATCCAAAACAATTTGTAGGAGTATTATCAATTGTTGGCTGGTTATCTTTTTTAATAAGTATTCCCTTGATAGTAGTAATGTATTTAAGAATGAGAACGAAAAGATAGATATGTATTACAAAAGCAATGAGGAAGAGTTCTTCAATTTTTACAGAAGAGTAGCTGAAAAAATAAGACCTAAAATTTATATAGGGGTTTTAGGTGGAGGAACCCAACATATTTTCTTTTTGAAATACTCTAGAATCACTATTTTAATAGACTTAAACTTGAAGCAAATAGAATATATAAAAGATTATAGGGATAAAGATTGTTCCTATATTTCAGAAAAACATAGCAAATACCCTATTTTTCCAGAATATGTATATCAAATTTGCTTGAAGTACGGAGACGTCTTAAAGTTAACTTCTGAAGAAGAATTAATTAATGCAGATATTTGGAAGATCCCCGTAAGAAAGGCAGATTTGATTTATCTTTCAAACGTACCTGATTACTTGCTAGATAAGTTTTATAGAAGAAGGGAGTATCAGGAAGGAATTAAGACTTTAGTTAAAAAATTAGAAGAATTGCTGGAAATCTCGAATTACATTTTATTTGTCAATATGTATACACATTTATGGTTTTTGTATTCTAAGCTTCAAAGAATTCTAGAAAGGAAATATAAGGTTGTAAGATATAAGGATGCATATGTGGTTGGAAAAACCTGACATTCATTGGAAAGCTTATGATGTTTTAGCTCACCAAATTGTAGGATTAACAATTGATTTCGGAGAAGCTGATATAGATTTTGTTTGGAGAACTATAAAAAGATGTTACCTGTATAAAGATTTAACTTATGAAGAATTCTTGAAATTGCTTGAATTTTTAGATTCTTTAAAGTTAATAAAGTTTGATAAAGAAAATAAAAAGATAACAAAAACTAGAAAGGGATTTTTCTATTATTTAGAAAATGTTTCAATGATTCCAGATGAAAAATCATATGATGTAATAGATATTAACACTAGAACAAAAATAGGTATTTTACATGAGGAATTTGTTGCTAAGCATGGGGAGCCAGGTACAATATTTATTTTAAGAGGTTTGCCTTGGAAAATAGAAAAAATAGAAAAAGATAAAATATATGTTTCATTGGAAAAAGATTTTGAAAGTGCTATACCATCTTGGGAAGGAGAATTAATTCCAGTACCTTTCGAGGTTGCACAACTAGCTACTGAATTAAAAAAAGAAAATTTAGAGAAATTTGAGGAATTAAAGAATCAAAAATATTGGTTTATACCTGATAAAAACAAAATCTTTATAGAATCATACAAAGATTTTATAATAATCCATTCTCCTTTTGGTTCAAAAGTTAATGATACGTTATCAAGGCTATTGGCTTATATCCTTTCAAAAGAATATGGTTTAGTCGTTGGTTTAAAAACAGACCCTTATAGAATTATTCTGAAAGGAAACATATCTAAAGAAAAAGTGAAAGAAACTTTAGAAAGTTTACCAGAGGATATTGAAAATATATTAAAAGAAGCTTTATTTTATATGGATTATTTTTTATGGAGGTTTAAGCATGTAGCTAGAAGATTTGGTATAATATCTAAAAAAGCAGAATATTCTAAAGGATTCTTAAGAAGACTAGCTGAAAGTTTAAAAGATACTTTTGTTGTAGAGGAAACTTTCAAAGAAATCTTTACAGAAAAGCTGGATATTGAGAGAACTAAAGAAATTATAAAGAAAATAAAAGAAGGAGAAATAAAGATTGAAATTATTAATAAAGATAAGCCAAGTCCTTTAGCGATACTTGGATTGGAAACATACATATCTGATATAATGTTAGCTGATAGATATAAGGAGATTATAAGGTTAGTTAAAGAGAGATTAGAGAACACCGAATTAATATTTGTTTGTATGAATTGTAAAAGAATATACAAAATGAAAGTAAAAGATTGGAAGCCATTTAAATGCGTATGTGGTTCAGAATATTTTGGAGTTGTGAAAAGAGAGGAAGATATCAAAAAAGAAGAAGTTCTTTATGCTACAGCGGATTTATTGAAGCAATGTGGTAAGAAATTCCTTTTAATATATGCAGGCAAAGGAATTAGTTATACTGTAGCAGCTCATTTATGCTCAAAGAAATACGAAAATGAAGAGCAATTAATTTTAGATATTATTGAGTTTGAGAAAAAGTTTTTGAAAAGAAGATTTTAAGATTTTCCAGCCTCTTTCTTTAACTGCTCAAATCTTTCATCAATCATCTTCTTTAACTTATCACCAATGTATTTACCGGGTGAAAATGCATCCACTCTTGCAGCTATAGCTATTTTAGCTGCCAAAGTTCTTGCCATTCTACCTCTAAGTTTCTTTGGCAACCTTTGAACGTAAGGGTGATTAAATAATACTCCGTGTTTTGGTGGTGGAGAACCTTTTCTTAAGTGTCTGAACAAAGCTTTTTCTGCACCTAAGACCTGTATTGTAGAAGCTGGTAACATGGCTAAATCTCTTAATGATCCTGCTAAAGATATTAATCTTGCACCTACTAAAGGACCAGCAACTGCTGTAACATTTGGAGCAACTTTTTCCATCATTTCCTTTATATACTCTATCAACTTCTTCCTTAATTCATATAGTTCCTTTATTCTTTTAGCATATTCTTTTAACATTTCTATTTCTTTTTCAGATAATTCTCCACCCATCGTTTCTTTTATTCCTAACTCTTTCATTATTTCCTCTCTAGTTTTACTCATCGCCAATTCTACCAATTTTTCGTGATCTTCTATTAACATTTCAACTTCTGGAGCATACAAGCCATACCACTCTCTAAACCTTTCAATCATCAAGTTAATAATCCTGTTTAAATCGTCTAGAGCATTTATAGCTTGTATTATCAATAAATCAGATGTTACTGACTTTGATATTTCTTTTCTAGTTACGGATACCATCAATTCTTGAACTTTGTTCCATTCTTCTCTCTTTACAGTTTTTCTTATAACTTCCATAGCTTTGTTTATCTTCTTAGGATCATCATCAAACTTCAAATCCAAACCTTCTCTTTTTGGACCTAAATAAATCAATTCATCATATTTCTTTTTCAATTCTTCATAAATTTTCTTCTCTTTTTCAATTGCTTTTCCCTCTTTTATCTTTAATACTTCATCAACTGTTAAATCTAAAGGTATTCTTTCTTTTAGATTAAAATTTTCATCAAAAACATAGATTCCTGTTACATGTGTCAGTACGTACATTTAAAAAATTAAGAATGGTAATTTAAAAATCTATTTCTTCTCAAGTAACTTCTCTATTTTCTCATCAATCTTCAAAATTTTCTCTTCTAATGAAATAATTTTTTCCTCTAAGATCAGAACTTTCTTTAAAGCAACTGCTATGGCTAGAACAGCCCCTAACGTCAAGGCTATTAAGATTAAGATTGCGTACTCCATAAAAAAGAATTATTTTACCTTTTTATAACTTTCATTTCAACTTGTACCCCCTCTGGTATCGGAATTCTCATTAATTCTCTTATAGTTCTTTCATCCATTGCTATATCTATTAATCTCCTATGTATTCTTAGCTGGTATGTGACATAATACTTCTTTCCCCTAGTTCCAGTATTTGACATTGTTGAAATTCTCAATATTTTTGTTGGTAGTGGTATTGGACCTCTCATTTCTACTCCAGTTTTCTGAACAATCTTCTTTATTTCATCAATTACTTGATTTAACTTACCAACATCGGTGGAAGTTAATTTAATGCGGATGTACATAAGAAAAAAGAGAAGTTTATTTGATTTGTATTTCCTTCTTCTTGGTTACCTTTATACACATTCCTGCTGCAACAGTTCTTCCCATATCTCTTATAGCAAATCTTGCTAATTGTGGTATAAATGATACTTCTTCAATTACTAAAGGTCTTGTTGGTTGTACTGTTATTATTGCTGCGTCACCAGGCTTTATGAATTGTGGGTTTTGCTCTGCTACCTTACCTGTCTTAGGATCTAGCTTAGCATCGATAGATACTATCTTACAAGCTACTGCTGCTGTGTGGACGTGGAATACAGGTGTATATCCGGGAGCTATTACAGAAGGGTGCCATAGAACTATTATTTGTGCCTTAAATTCTTCTGCAACAGTTGGTAATGGTTCTCCTATTTTACCTATAACATCTCCTCTTGAAATATCTCTCTTTTCAACACCTCTTATGTTTATACCTATGTTATCTCCAGCTACAGCTTCTTCTAATGGTTGATGATGCATTTCTATAGATCTTACTTCACCTACAACTCCATTTGGCTTCTTTGAAGGTAATATAATTACTTTGTCTCCAACTCTTACTCTTCCAGTTTCTACTTTTCCTACAGGTACAGTACCTACACCCTTAATTGAATATACATCTTGTATTGGCATTCTGAATGGCTTATCTATTGGTCTTGGAGGTTCTTCTAATAAATCAAAAGCTTCATATAATGTCGGTCCATTGTACCATGGCATCTTATCGGATTTTTTCACAATGTTATCTCCATAGTAGGCAGAAGCAGGTATTATAGCTTTAATAGCTTTTTCAGGGATTCCTAATAGTTTAAATATTTTTAATACCATATTCTTAACTTCTTCAAATCTCTTTTGATCATAATTTACTGTGTCCATTTTGTTTATTACAATAATGTATTGATTTATTCCTAGAACTTTTGTTAATATAATATGTTCTCTTCCTTGTCCTTCCGGTCCTAAAGCAGTCTCAGCTTCACCAGGTTTTGCAGATACAACAAGTACAGCAGCATCTGCTTGCTTTGCGCCAGTAATCATGTTCTTAATGAAATCTCTATGTCCAGGAGCATCTATAATTGTAATTTCATATTTCTTTGTTTCAATCTTATAATGAGAAATATCTATTGTTAAACCTCTTTGTCTCTCTTCCTTTAATCTATCCATGATAAAAGCAAATTCAAACGTTTCTTTTCCCAATTCTTGTGCTAATTTCTTTAATTCTTCCAAGGTTTTCTGGTCAATCAAACCCAAATCTACTAATAATCTTCCAATTGTAGTTGACTTTCCGTTATCTACGTGCCCTACGAATACTATGTTCAAGTGTGGCTTTTGTCTAGGCATGAGAATGAATTAAAGAAAAAATTTATAAAGTTATACCAATTCTGCGTTTACGTCTAATCCTTTTCTCTTTCTTATTTCTTCAACTACTTTTGGTAATAATTCATCTGGAAGCTTCTCATAAGTCTGATCTACTAGATACCAGACACCCCTTCCGGATGTAGCAGATCTTAATTCATCTGTAAATCCAAACATTTCCGCTACAGGCACTTTTGCTTTTATCTTAGTAACATCCTCTTCCATTTGAACATCCAATACCTGACCTCTCCTTTTTGTTACTAAATTTATGGCTTCAGACATATAATCTGGAGGAACTACTATTTCGATTATCTGTACTGGTTCATATAGAATTATACCTCCTTGTCTCATTGCTTCTCTTATGGCCATTCTAGTAGCTGGAATTATCTGTCCTGGGCCTCTATGTATAGGATCTTCATGTAATACAGCATCTACTAGCTTTACTTTTAGGCCCATACAAGGTTCTCTTGCTAATGGTCCCGCATCCATTACTGATTTGAATCCTTCAATTATCATCTCAATTACTTCTCCTATATGTACTATACCTCTTGTCATATCTAAGAACATGTTATCTCTATAAACATACCTAACTCTTCTAGCTTCTTCTTTATCCATTCCCAATTCTTCTACAAATACTTTCCAAAGATCCGATCCTTCTTTTATTCTTCCTTCAGGTATTTTTCCTTCTTTAATCAATTGTCTTAGCTTATGTAATTGTTCTTCAGGTATGGGTTCAACAACAATATATAATTTGTTGTGCTTGTTCGGTGATTTTCCTTCTACTGGTCCTGCAGGTTTCCTTACAGATTCTCTATAAACAACTATTGGTGGAGATGTTTTTACGGGAATCTTAAAATCGTTCTTAATTCTGTATTCAATGATTTCTAAATGCAAATCACCTAAACCAGAAACAAGGATCTCACCAGTTTCTTGATTTATTTCTACCTTGATTGTAGGATCTTCTTTTTCAAGCAACTTCAGTGTTTCAATTAATTTGGGCAAATCTTGTGGGTTTTCTGGTTCGAAAGCTTTTGTAACAACAGGATCTAACCAATGCTTCAATTCTTCAAATGGTTCTATTTGTGGAATTTCTTCAGGATTCTCTATTTTAACAATAGTTTCTCCCGGTCTTATTTCTCTTATACCTGTTAAAGCAATAATGTTTCCAGCTTTTACTTCTTCTACAGGTAATCTTTGAATACCTTTCCAGACAGCTAGCTGTTGAATTCTTACTTTCTTTTTGGCAGTAACTAAATAGACAAGATCTCCTTTTCTAAGAGTTCCAGACCAAATTCTTGCAGTAGCTATTAATTGTTTAGAAACCTTATCAATTATAACATTTGTAACGTTTATGACACAAGGACCGTTTGGGTCACAATTTAACATTGCTTGTCCATACTTTGAATTTATATCTCCTTTCCATATCTTTGGTATTCTATATTTTTGTGCTTCTACGGGGGAAGGTAAATGTCTAACAACCATATCTAGAACTACTTTATACACAGGAGCTTTCTTTGCAGCAGCTTCTTTTAATTTCTCTTTATCATTTCCATATTTTTCATAAATCTCAATTATATCTTTAAATGAAACACCTGTTTTCTGCATGAAAGGCACAGATAAAGCCCAATGATATTTTGCTGAGCCAAAAGCTACAGAGCCGTCTTGAACCCTTACCATCCATTTGTCTTTAAACTCTGGAGGAGCATATTTTCTGATTAAAGCATTAACATCTTTTACTATTTTAGCAATTCTTTCCATTATTTTTTCGGGAGGCAATTGTAATTCAGTTATGGCTCTATCAACTTTATTTATAAATAGAACAGGCTTAACATATTCTTTCAAGGCAGTTCTTAACACAGATTCTGTCTGTGGCATTACGCCGTCTACAAAATCTACTACAACTATTGCCCCATCAATAGCTCTTGCAGCTCTTGTAACTTGTCCAGAGAACTCAACGTGACCGGGAGTATCTATTAAGTTAATTAGATATTCTTTTCCTTCGTATTTATGAATCATAGAAACAGCAGCACCGTAAACTGTCATTTCTCTTTGCCTTTCAGTTTCATGCCACCAAGTAAACATCGCCTCACCTGCTAATTGTTCTGAGAGCATTCCTGCTCCAGCTAGTAGATTATCTGTTAATGTTGTTTTTCCATGATGTATATGTGCTATAATACCGATATTTCTTATTTGCTCAGGCTTATTCATAAGTTCCAATACTTTCTTCGTAAGATCCATTGTGTAACGTACATAGCAAAATTTTTAAATGAAGGGTAAAATTATTTACTACCTATTGGTTATTTTATTTTTAAAAATTTTGTTGTTCAGAAAAGCATAATCCTACATAAATTAACCTAGATTATTTTGATCAAATCTTTCAATTTTCCAAAAGAGGCATTCGAAATATAGAAAATTTTTAATAACTTTTGTAATTTTAGAAGGTCGTATAATTTTAGTTATACGACCTTACCCAAAATAAATTTATTAAATTTTACTACTAGTTAGTAGTAATATGGAAAAATTAGAAAATACTCTTCAAAGGATGGGTTACCAAGTGATAGTTACACAGCGAGCAGGAAAGCATATAAAAGTACCCGGACTACCAGAATTAAAAGAACAAGAGGTTATAAAGCTTTATTATAGATTAGAAAATATTGAGGACATAGAAGACGTTGAAGAAAAGCTACCTATTGTATCCAAAAGAATTCTAGAAATGATAAATAGGTTAAAACCTTTAATTGACAGTGGCAAAATTAGAGTTAAATATGATGAAAAGGGGAGGTTGCTATCAAAAATTAATCTCCTCTTCGCTATATATGTGCCGGGATACCACTTTGTAGTTTACGTTCCTTATGATATAAACATTCTTAAAGAAACTCTGAAAAGGACGATTGATGCTCCTTACAGTAAATTGGTAATTAAGTTAGGAAAAACTTTAAAGCATCAAAGAATACCCTTAAAAGAAGAAGATCTAGAAGCAATTATAGATTTAGCTTTAAATGAGATCAAAAGAGAATTGTCTTCTTTAAAAGAAAACTATAACTATTACAAAAGGTATGTAAACAATATAGAAAGATCTCCAGATTACAAAACGGAACTAATAAAAATAGCGATAAGAAAAGTGGGAGCTAGTTTAAATAAAGGAAGAGCCTTAGAGTTTGGTAGGCTAGAAGGAGGTAGAGTTTGTTTTACTGAGGATAATATTTGTGTAGAGCTTTCTAAAAAGGATTATGAACTTGCAAAGAAAAGAGTAAAACAGAATCTTGAAAAGGAGCTTCAAGATATATCTAATAAAATTACTATATTAGAAAAGTATTATAAAAGGGTAACAACCCTCCTTGCTCAAAGAAAATATTTGGATGCTCTAAGAATGTTAAAAGAGTTATATCAAAGATTCTCCTATTTAGGATACTCCCGCTATATAGAATCTATAAAAATAGAGGGTAACAATGCGTACGTAACAAATGAAAAATATGAAGATGTACCAGATTCCTTAATTGACACCATTTCTATTACAAAGAAAATTTCAGATAGAATTTATATAAGTTACATTCCTTCTAAAGAAGAATGGGCCAAGAAAATAGAAAAATTGTGTAAAGAGCAATTAAATCTTTAGTATTTTTTGACCGTTTTTGTCCTATTAAAAAGCAAAATTAAAGAAATCTGAAAGTATAAAAAATATATTAATGTTAGAAGAATTTGCTACTTATTTAGAACTTCAAGGTAGATCTAAGAATACAATAAGAACTTATTGTTGGATAGTTGAAAATTTCTTAAAATATATAAATAAAGATCCTTATGCGATTTCTAAAGAAGATATCTTTAGATATCTAGCATACCTTAAGAAAAAATGGAATTATGATTCGAATAGCATAAGATTGGTAGTTATTGCCTTAAAACAATTTTTTAAATTTATAGGGAGAGAGGACCTATTAATTTATTTGAAATCTCCAAAGATAGATAAAAGGTTACCGAAATTCATTACATATGAAGAGTTCTTGCGTTTAGTAGGAGCTTGCGATAATCCAAGAGATAAACTTATGATAAAGTTCCTTTTTTATACTGGTGTAAGAGTTTCCGAACTAGTAAATCTTAAAATAGATGATATTCTCTGGGAAGAAGGATTTGTAAAGGTAAAAGGAAAAGGAGGGAAAGAAAGAATAATACCCCTTCCAGAATCTCTATTAAAAGAATTAAAGGAATACGTTGAAACAAGAAAAATTAAGTCCGAATATCTTTTTCCTTCTAAAAGAGGTAGTAAACTCAGTACAAGGCAGGTACAAAGAATTATTAACAAAGCTAGGATAAAAGCTGGGATTCGAAAAAAGGTGACACCTCATATTCTAAGACACTCTTTAGCAACTTTTTTATTATCAAAAGGCGTAGATATAAGAATTATTCAGGAAATACTTGGACATTCTTCTTTAAGTGTAACGCAAATATATACACACGTAGTACCAAAGCAGCTTAAGGAGATATATAAAAAGGTTTTCGAATGACTTTAAAAATTTAACCTTAAACAGGTACTAATGCCTAAAAAGGTTGATATCACTAAGCACATTTTAGTTCCAAAACATGAAAAACTTTCTGAAGAAGAGGCTAAGAAATTATTAGAACAACTTGGCATTTCAAAATTACAATTGCCCAGAATAAAAAAGAATGATCCAGCGATAAAACACTTAAATCCTAAACCAGGAGATATTATTAAAATTATTAGAAAGAGTCCTACGGGTGGGGAGTATGTTTATTATAGAGTTGTTGTAGAATGAAGCCATACAGAATTCTTACAAAGGCATACTATAGAGAATACTCTCCAGTAAGATCTCAAATAGAGTCATTTAATTATTTCGTAGAGTACGAAATGCAAAAGATTATTGATGAAATAGGAGAGGTAGAAATGACAATAACGCCACCAGGAGTTAAAGAAGTTAAAGTAAAATTTGGCAAAGTATCTATAGGAAAACCAGATGTTGTAGAGCCAGATGGGATAAGAAGAATAATTTATCCTCAAGAAGCAAGGATTAGGAATCTAACATACTCCTCTTCAGTTTATCTTGAATACGAAATGTACTATGATGATAACCTGAGAGAGAAAGGGATTGTAGAAATAGGGAGGATTCCTATTATGGTTAGATCGAAGTATTGTAATCTTTATGGTTTATCTGAAGAAGAATTAATCAAATTAGGTGAGGATCCTACAGATCCAGGTGGTTACTTTATAATCAATGGTACTGAAAGAGTTGTCGTAATGACAGAAGAGTTATTTACAAATAGGTTATATGTTGAGGAAGAGAAATCGGGTTCTGCAAAATACGTTGGAAGAATCTTTTCTGAAGCAGGTATCCTAAACGTTCCGCATAAAATAGAATTAATGAAAGATGGTTTATTCATGATTTCATTTGGAAAAATAAAAAGAACGCCTGTTTTCGTTATCTTAAAGGCCTTAGGAATGGAAACCGACCAAGAAATAGCCCAAGCAATAGATCCTGAGAGACTCTGGGATGAGGTTTTAGTAAATCTATATGAATATCAAGAAATAAAAAATGCTGATGAAGCAGTAAAGTGGTTAGCAAATCATTGGCACATTCCTGGACCTGAAGAATTAAGAAAGGAGAGAGTATATGAAATTTTAGATAAATATTTATTGCCACATATAGGACAATCTCCTGCAGATAGATATGCAAAAGCTTGGAATCTCTGTAAATATATAAAGAAGATGTTATTAGTAGCTTATGGTGAATTGCCAGAAGATGATAAGGATCATTATATGAATAAACAAATAAGATTAGCAGGTGATTTGCTTTCAGAGATGTTTAGAGTAGTATTTAAACTTTTGATAAATGATGCAAAATACCAATATGAAAGATTAGTAAAGAGAGGAAAAATTCCAACTTTCCGATCTGTCATAAGATCAAAAATATTTACGGAAAGATTTGAAACTGCAATGGGTACTGGACAATGGACAAGAAAAAGAGTAGGTGTTTCTCAAATGCTTGATAGAATGAATAAACTTGCTACGATATCTCATCTAACAAGAATTTGGTCTCCTTTAGAGGCAGAAGGAGAAATGTATGAAATACGTATGCTTCACGGTACTCATTGGGGAAGACTTTGTCCTATAGAAACTCCAGAAGGAAAGAACGTAGGTTTAAGAAAGAATCTAGCTTTATTAGCAAGAATTTCACCTGAGGTTCCTGAAGCGGAAGTTTTAAATAAGTTAAAGGAACTCGGATTAGAACCTTACAAAAAATGAAGGCGGAAGTTTACTTAAATGATAAATTTGTAGGCTATGTAGAAAATCCAGAGCAGTTCGTAAGAGCTATTAGGGAAGCTAGAAGGAGGGGCCAATTACCTCCAACAGTAAATGTATATTATGATGAAGAGTCCAATAGAGTATTCGTTTATTGTAATAAAGGAAGATTATTAAGACCATTGATTGTTGTTGAAAATGGAAAACCTAAGTTAACAAAGGAACATCTTGAGAAATTAGTAAAAGGAGAATTAACTTGGGAAGATCTTGAAAAGCAAGGAATAATAGAGTGGTTGGATCCTGCTGAAGAAGAAAATGTTTATGTTGCTTTAGACGAGAAAGAATTAACACCGGAACATACCCATTTAGAGATTGGTCCTCAAACTTTCTTTAGCATAGTTACTTCTTTAGCTCCATATGCGAATTATAATCAGACTGTAAGATTAAACAGAGGAATAAGACCTCAAAAACAAGCGTTATCTATCTACACATATAATTTCTTATTACGTTTTGATTCAGATGTATCTATTTTGTATTATCCACAGGAACCATTAGTAAGAACTTTCACTCATGAGATTTTCAGAGATTATGATATCATTGGTCAAAATGTTGTAGTTGCTGTAATGGTTGGTCACGGATATAACATGGAAGATGCTTTAGTATTTAATAAAGGTTCTATAGATAGAGGTCTATTCAGAGGAGTATTCTTTAGACCTTATGAAGCTGAAGAATTAAAGTATCCTGGTGGTCTAAAAGATGAAATCAGAATTCCAGATCCAGATGTTAGGAATTATAAGGGTTCTGAAGCTTATAGGAATTTAGAAGAGGATGGAATAGTTTATCCGGAAGCAGAAGTAAAAGGAAAAGATGTTTTAGTTGGAAGAGTTTCTCCACCTAGATTTACAGAGATAGCAGCTTTTGAAACATTGACAGTTACAGGCTTAACCTTAAGAGATACATCCGTTACTGTGAGATCTGAAGAAAAGGGTATTGTTGATGCAGTGTTTATAACTGAAACAAAAGAAGGAAACAAATTAGTAAAAGTTAGAGTTAGAGATTTAAGAATTCCAGAGTTAGGTGATAAATTCTGTACAAGATCTGGACAGAAAGGAGTAATAGGTTTAATCTTACCAGAGTCAGATATGCCTTTTACAGCTTCTGGAGTTAAACCAGATATAATATTTAACCCAATGGGATTGCCTTCAAGACAGACTGTTGGTTATCTATTAGAAGCTTTAGCTGGAAAAGTAGGAGCATACTCTGGAAGATACATTGACGGTACTCCATGGGATGAAGAGCCGGAAGAAGCATTGAGAAAAGAATTATTAAAATTAGGTTTTAGAGAAGATGGAACTGAAACTATGTATGATCCTATATCTGGTGAAGAATTCAAAGTGAAAATATTCGTTGGAAACATCTATTATATGAGATTGAAACATATGGCTGCAAATAAGTTGCATGCAAGAGCTAGAGGTCCATATACTTTGCTAACAAGACAGCCTACTGAAGGTAAAGCAAAAGAAGGAGGTTTGAGGTTAGGAGAAATGGAAAAGGATGTTATATTAGCTTATGGAGCACCAATACTATTAAAGGAGAGATTTTCTTCTGATAAAACTATAATTTATGTTTGTGAAAAATGTGGTGCAATGGCTATTGATGATACTATTAGAAAAAGAAAATACTGTCCTGTATGTGGAGAAACTGAAAGAATAAAGCCCGTAGAGGTTTCTTATGCATTTAAGTTATTCCTAGACGAACTGATCTCTTTGGGCATCTGGCCAAGGTTAAGGGTTAAACCGAAGTACGAAGAATAAATTTAAACTTTACTTTTTAAACTTTCATAATGACCACTCCTTTTAAGCTTTCTGAAATTACCTTTAGATTGGTAGATCCTGAAACAATAAGAAATTTTGCTGTAGTTAAGATTGTAACTCCAGAACTTTATGATAAAGATGGATTTCCAGTAGAAGGGGGCTTGATGGATCCCAGAATGGGTGTTATAGATCCAGGATTAAGATGTAGGACTTGTGGTAAAAGATTTGGAGAGTGTCCCGGACATTTTGGATATATAGAATTAGCAAGACCTGTAATACACGTTTTGTATGCTGAATTAATTTATGATATCTTAAGAATAGTTTGTCATAATTGTGGAAGGATAAAATTACCTGAAGAAAAAATAAAAAGATACCTCAAAAGATTTGAATATTTAAAGAAAGTATACGGTCCAGTTACGGCTTTTCAACAGTTAAGAAAGAAATTGTTAGAAGAAACAAAGAACGTTACAAAGTGTCCTCATTGTGGATACGAAAATCCAAAAGTAGAATTCCAAAAACCATATAAATTCTTTATTTATGAAAAAGAAGGAAAGAGAAGATTAACTCCCATTGAAATAAGAGAAATATTAGAGAAGATACCTGATGATCATGCTAGGGCTTTAGGTTTTGGAAAAGACGTTAGACCAGAATGGATGGTATTAACTGTTTTACCAGTTCCTCCTCCAACAGTAAGACCCTCTATAATTTTGGAAACAGGAGAGAGAGCAGAAGATGATTTAACACATAAATTAGCAGATATAGTTAGAACAAATCTTAAATTGCAAGAAGCAATAGCTACGGGTGCTCCTGAAATTATAGTAGAAGACTTATGGGATTTGTTACAATACCACGTTGCCACGTACTTTTATAATAATCTCCCAAATGTTCCAAAAGCTAGACACAGATCTGGTAGACCTTTGAAATCTCTTGTTGAAAGAATATCTGGAAAAGAGGGAAGGTTAAGATACAATCTTTTGGGTAAGAGAGTAGATTTCTCTGCAAGAGCAGTAATATCTCCTGATCCAAGAATAGAAATAGATGAGGTAGGAGTTCCTATAGAAGTTGCAATGGAATTAACCGTTCCGGAAAGAGTTACTGAATGGAATATAGAGTGGTTAAGGAAATTGGTTTTGAATGGTCCAAATAAGTATCCTGGTGCGAATTATGTTATAAGGCCTGATGGAAAGAGGTTCAGAATTACTGATGAAAACAAAGAAATGTTAGCAAACGAACTACAACCTGGATGGATCGTTGAAAGACATCTAATGGATGGAGATATTGTACTATTCAATAGATATCCCTCTGTACACAGGATGAATATGATGGCTCATAGAGTTAGGGTTTTACCGGGTAGGACATTTAGAATAAATCCCTTTATCTGTACTCCATATTACGCTGATTTTGATGGAGATGAAATGAATATACATGTTCCACAGACCGAAGAAGCTAGAACAGAAGCGAGATTATTGATGAATCCAAGATATCATATTGTCTCCCCAAGATATGGTTTAGCAATAGTAGGATTAATACAGGATGCTATATCCGGATTATATCTCCTAACACAAGATGATACGAAATTGTCTTTTGATGAAGCAGCACAATTGTTATATGATGCTGGAATACCTTTGGATAAGTTCAAAAGATTAATGGAAAAAGCTAAGAAAGAGGGAAGAGATTATTTAACTGGAAAAGAAGTATTTTCATGTGTTTTACCGGATGATCTTAACTTTGAATATGAAGCAAAAGGAATAAGATTTGTAATTGAAAATGGAATGTTAAAAGAAGGAGTTGTAACTAAAGATATTGTAGGTGCAGAAAAGGGACATTTGATAAGATATGTTTATGAGAAGTACGGACCGGACTTTACAATCAAGTTTATACACCAATTAGGCTTACTAGGTATTGAATATCAATGGAAACATGGATTGTCTTTAAGCTTATCTGAATGGGATCTACCTAAAGAAGCTGAAGAGGAGATAAAGAGGATAAAAGAGGAAGCTAGAAAAGAAATAGAGAAGCTAATTGAGAAATACAGAAAAGGAGAAATAACACCTATGCCAGGTAAAACCGTTAAAGAAACATTTGAAACAATGGTTTTGCAAGTATTAAATAAAGTAAGAGATGAAGTAGGAAAAATTGTTGAAAAATATCTAAAGAAAAATACAAATACGTTTATAATGTTAAAATCTGGAGCTAGAGGTAATATATTAAATATAGCGCAGATGGTTGGTGTTGTAGGACAACAAGCTTTAAGAGGACAAAGAATAGAGTTTGGATATAAAGATAGAAACTTACCAATATTTAAGAAAGGAGATCTTTCACCTGAAGCAAAAGGTTGGATAGATGTTGGATACAGACATGGATTAAGACCTTGGGAATTCTTCTTCCAGTCTATGGTAGGAAGAGATGCTTTAATGGATACTGCCGTAAGAACAGCTTATTCCGGATATCTATATAGAAGATTGGTTAACGCAACATATGATGTAAAAGTTTGGTATGATGGTACTGTTAGAGACTCATGGAACAGATTGATACAATTCTTGTACGGAGAAGATGGATTGGATGTTCAGAAAACAGAAAAAGGAAAATTAAATATTGATAGAATAATAAAGGAAGTCTTAAAAGAATATCAACAAAAGAAATAAAATGTTACCGAAATCTATACAAGAAGAATTGGAAAAGAAATTAAAGGAACTTAATGTTCCTGAAGAAGTAAAAGAAGAGATTAGAAGAAGGGTTATAGAATTATATGAAAAATCTAAGATAGAACCCGGGGAAGCTGTTGGCATAGTTGCTGCACAATCCATTGGTGAACCTTCAACACAGACAATTCTTAGGGCTTTCCACTGGGTCGGTATGGCAGAATTCCAGGTCACTTTAGGTTTGCCAAGATTAATAGAAATCTTAGATGCAAAGAAAAAGCCCAAATTCCCAATGATGCGAATATACTTAAAGGAGCCTTATAAGAATGATCCAGAAAAAATAAAAGAAGTTGCTTTAAAGATTAAAGAGCTAAGATTAGAAGAGTTGATGAGAGAAGTAACGATAAATCTTTTAGATAATACTATTGAAGTATATTTAGATCCAGAGAAATTAAATAAAAATAAAATAACTTTTGAGGAGGTAGTTAAAGGAATTAGGAAAAGTTTTAGATCAGGTTCTATAAAAGATTATTCAGAAAAAGAGTTAAAAATAGTTATTAAGCCTAGAAAGGAAAAACCTACATTAAAGGATTTATATCAATTAAAGCAAAAAGTAAAAGATATTGTTGTGAGAGGAATTAAAGGAATAAAAGACGTTTTACCTATTTATGATGATAAAGAAGGAGAATATGTTATTTTAACTTATGGTACAAATCTAAAGGAAGTTTTGAAATTAGAAGAAGTTGATGAAACAAGAACTATATCTAATGATATACACGAAGTTGCGAAGGTTTTAGGAATTGAAGCTGCAAGGAACTTGATTATACAAGAAATAAAAAGAGTTTTGGAAGAACAAGGTTTAGAAGTAGATATTAGACATATAATGCTGTTTGCGGATCTTATGACTTGGTCTGGAACTGTAAAAGGAGTAACAAGATATGGTATTGTTAAGGATAAACCTTCCGTATTATCCAGAGCAGCATTCGAGACTCCTATAAAGCATTTCTTAATAGCTTCAATAATTGAAGAAAAGGATGAGATGAAAGGAGTATTAGAAAATGTAATGGCAAATCAAATAGCACCTTTAGGAACAGGTATTGTAAAGCTTGCTTGGAAAGAAGAGAATAAATAACTTTTCTTTTTATATTTCTCATGGTCGATCAAAAATTCATTGAAGAGTTAAGAAGATTGGTTAAGGAAAAGAAAGCAATTGTGGGATCAAATAGAACAATAAAGCTGTTGAAATTAGGAAAAATAGCAAAAGTTGTAATGGCAAGAAACGTTCCAGAAGATATTAAAAAAGACATAGAGTATTATGCTAAGCTAGCTAACGCAGAAGTGGTCCAATTAGAAGTAGATAACGTTGAATTAGGAGCCATGGTTGGAAAACCGTTTAAAGTAACTGTTATAGGGATACCCAAATAATTTTTAAATAAAATTTTATATTCAATTAACAATGCCTAATGGTCTCTTTGCTGGGAGGAAGTTAAGAAAAAACAGGAAGAAATTCAGATGGGCCAAAAAAGAATATAGAAGAAGGATGCTTAGATTAAAAGAAAAATATGATCCATTAGAAGGTGCCCCCATGGCTTCTGGTATTGTATTAGAGAAAGTAACTGTTGAAAGAAGACAGCCAAACTCCGGATTGATTAAATGTGTTAAAGTTCAATTAAAGAAAAATGGAAAGATAGTAACAGCTTTTGCACCTGGTGATAAGGCTATAAAATATATAGATGAACACGATGAAGTTTTAATTGTAGGTATTGGAGGAAGAAAAGGAAGATCCTTAGGTGATATTCCCGGAGTAAGATATAAAGTTGTACTTGTTAATGGGCAGCCATTAGAATTGTTAAGAAAAGGAAAGATAGAAAAAGCAAGAAGATAAAATTATCTTATCGGTACCCTCTTTTTTCTATATTTCGCTTCTTCCTTTTTACCAATTCTAATTATTAACACACCATCCCTGTATTCTGCATCAATCTTTTCAGGATCAGCATCTGGCGGTAATGGGATAAATCTTTGATAACCAACATAAACTCTTTCTCTCCTAATCCATCCTTCTCCTTTTTCTTCCTTTACACCTCTTCTTACTGCTCTTATCTCTATCCCCTCCGGAGAAACGTATAGTTGTATATCTTCTTTTCTAACACCAGGTAAATCCAATTCTATAACATAATAATCTCCTTCATCTCTAATATCCATTAGAGGTTCTATCATTTCTCTTTCCAATGGAATCCTCATTCTTTCTAGCATTCTGCGCGTTTCTTCTAATGTTCTCATTACGGACCTTTCAATTATTTTGAAGATGTCGTCGATGTACATAATTTTTATTTAAATTCTTTCTTTAAAAACCTTTGAATGATAACAATATATATTTACAGATTTGCAGAAGCTTGGATAGGGATAGCTATTAGAAACAACAAAATTGTTGCAATATCCTTTACTTTTGAAGATAAAGAAAAATTAATTAAAAATATTGAAAGAATTCTAAAAATAAGAAAAATAAAAGATGAAATAGAAATCAAAGAAGAGAAACACCCATGGCTTTCCTTGATTTATAAAATATTTAAAGGAAAAGAAAATCCACAAAAGATATATCCGTATTTGGATGTTAATATTTTGTCTGATTACGAAAAAGTCGTTTTAAGGAAACTTTGGGAAATACCTTATGGTTCTACAAGAACTTATGAGGAAATAGCTTTAGAATTGAAGATGCACCCTAGGTTGATCGGAAGAATTCTTTCCAGGAATCCTTTTGAAATAGTTTTTCCATGTCACAGAGTCGTTTCTAAAAGAGGGATAGGCGGATTTAGAGGGGGTTACGATGACGATAAGAAAAAGATTTTAGAGTTTGAGAAGAAGAATAAATAATGGAGTACCCTCATCTAGTAATAGTTACCTTGAATAGGGGGAAAAAGAAAGAAGAAACCATTGGAACTTTCTTCCCATACACCTATCTCTTGGTTTTAGAAGCTTTGGAATATAACAGAAAAATATATCTTCAAAGATTGGAAGAAGAACTAGATTTCGCATTGATTGGGTTATCTAATGATAATTCTGCATTAAGACTGGAAATTCAAGCAGTTCCCATGAGCTCCGCTGTATTATATATTCTTGCAAGATCTTTGCTAATAGATGAGAATGGGAAAGAAGAGGAAAATACGAATGAGTTAATAAAACTCTTAAAGTACCACCCAACCATATTACATTTGTATAACTTAGGAGGATTGCTATCCAAACCATACAAAGAATACATAACATGATAGCGTTTTTTCACAAATATTTTTTGTTTCATAAAGCAGAACATATAGAGAGGCCTGCAAGAGCTTTAGCAGCATATAAAGCTTTAAAAGAAAGTAATGTAAAGATAATTAAACCAAAGTTACTTGAAGAAGGAAAGGTAAAAGAATATCTCTATTTAATTCATGATAAAAATTATGTTGATAAGATTTGGGATCTGTTAAATAAAAGAAAGGAAATCTGGTTGGATTCAGATACATATATTTCTCCTAGAACAAAAGAAAGCATAATTGCATCAGTTTCTTCAGTAGTTCAAGCGGTAGAATTATTAAAAGACGAGGATAAAATTATTATTTTAAATAGACCTCCTGGACATCATAGCGGATATCACGGACTGGCAAATGGCACATTAGGTTTCTGCATTTTTAATTTCGCAGCTTTAGCAGCTGTTTTGCTTGGAAAAGCTATTATATTGGATATAGATCTTCATCATGGTAACGGAACAGAAGATATAATTAGAGGTAAAGGAGGTTTGTACTATATCTCAACACATGCTAAAGGAATTTATCCGGGAACAGGATACGAGTCTTATGAAAATATATACAATTTCCCATTAGAATGGTACACTTCTGATGAAGAATACATTAATATTTTTAATAGAATAAAAGAAACAATTGAAGATTTGAACATAGAAAATATTGTTGTTTCTTTAGGTTGGGATGCTCATAAAAAAGATCCTTTATCCGTATTAAACCTAACTCTAAAATCCTATAAGTATGTATTTGAATTTCTTAAACCATATAAAGTTATTTTTATTTTAGAGGGAGGATATAATTTAAGGGTGATCTATAAAGGATATAAACTATTAGCTAAGGTTTTTGCAAAAAATGTTTAAAGTACCACCATTATATACAATTTTTATTTTGTTGTAACTCTTGTTTAGAATTATATTTGTTGAGGTAGTAATGTCAAAATCTCGATTATTTATTTTTATACTGTCTATTCGATAAATCTTTACTATTGTTTTGTTTTCAAGCGTATAACACTCTGCTTTTACATTGGGTTTCATACTAAAGAAAAAGCTAAGTGCTAAAAGAATTATCGAGATTCCAATTAGTACTCTCCAAAGCATTTAAAACCTTGGATGGAAATGTTTATAAATCAGCGAGGTCTCCAGTCATCAGTGTTCAGCGTTTAACAAAGTCATCATTAAAAATTTTGTTAGAAAATAGATTTTAAAAGGGCCCGTAGCTCAGCTTGGATAGAGCGCCGGGCTCCTAACCCGGAGGTCCCGGGTTCAAATCCCGGCGGGCCCGGGTTTCATTTAAATATGTTTCCTAAAACAAACGTAAATGTACTGGGTGCTTCTACTAGTTTTCCTTTATCTTTTATTGCTATTCATAAAAGGTCCCTATTATACAATACAGATTCCAGCAGTAATAAATAATACCGGTATCTTATCTACATTCAAGCTAACAGATTCCTTTGGTAATGGAAAGCTGTATGTTTCAAATACACCATTTAAAGATTATTTAACACAGCTATCTTTTGAATTTTCCAGATTAGCTTTTTGCTCTTTATTTAATTGTTACAACAAAAACTATTATTTAACAATTGATACCACTACTCTATTTATTGAAGGTCCTTCTGCTTCTGCGGGTGTCTTTATTTTGTTATCCTCAACAGTCCTAGGATTTCCGAAAGAAATACCAATTACGGGATTCTTAATTCCGAACGGCATAATTCTTCCTGTTGGAGGCATAAAACAAAAAGTAGAAGCATCAAAAGGCAATATAGTTATCCCATATCTAGAAGATTACGATAAAGGTGTAAAAGCTATGAATATATTTGATTTATTAAGAATTTATTTTAACTATGAGCCTAAGGAAAAGAAATATAATTTAAAGAAATATAAAGAAATTATTGAAAAGATAGCGGAAGATATATGCTCCTATGCAAATGATTCTAAAGCTCTATATTATTTATCTAAAGGTCATTATTATACTGCAGCAAGTTTGTGCTTCTCAGATGTTGTAAAAAATATAAATAAAACTGTTAACAAAACAGAAATAATAAACTTTATTAGGAAAGTAGAAAAAATAAAATGTAGAAATTATATTTGTGAAGAAATAAAATACAACGTTTTAGATAGAGCATATGAAGCTTTGAATTCTAATGGAACTTATGCTTATTGGAGATTTTATACAGCAAAACAGTGGCTTCAATTTATCAATCTAACTTCAGATAGGAAACCTAACTGCAGATTTTATAAAGACTTATTTAATATAATGAATTCATATTTTGCTTTAGAAACTTCACAAGAATTGAAATTAAAGAATTATACATGTATAGGATATAAGATTTCTACCTTACCAGCTTTCTTAGTATTGGAATACAAATATGGAGCAAACGCTACAAAGCTATTATACGTTTTATGGAACACCACTGAAGATTATCTTAAATATAAAGGCTTTTCAGTTGCAGCCTATAATTATTTGCAGTACTCAAAAGATCTTTATAAGATGAATGATACGAAATCAGCAATATACTATGCAACTTTAGCTCTTTTATATGCTATGACTTAATTTTTCCTATGTATAAAGTATTGGTTACTACAAATAGAGGATTTGAAGATATTACAAAAGAAGAAATAAAGGAAATACTTGGAGTAGATGCAAAAGAAAGACCTTTCGGTATTTTAGGAAGAGTTATATTTGAAATAAAGGATCCATTAAAAGTTGCAGAATTTACTTATGTTACAAAAACTTCCAATAGGGTTATTTTAATGTTAAAGCATTTTAAAACGAAAAGAACAAAGGAAGGTTTGGATATTATTTATAAAGAAGCTAAGGATATTGATTGGTCAGAATGGCTAGATCAAAATCAATCTTTTGCAGTGAGAACAGAGAGAATGGGGGTCCATGAGTATACTTCAATGGACGTTAATGCTGTTGTAGGACAAGCAATTATAGATTCTATAAAAGAAAGTAAAGGGTATAGGCAGAAAGTAGATTTGGAAGCACCTGATGTTATTATAAGAGTAGATGTAATTGGAGATGATGTATTTATTGGGATAGATTTTGTAGGTCCTGATTCTTTATTGAAAAGAGGATATAAAGTATTTAATCATCCCGCAGGTTTAAAAACAACTATTGCAAATCAAATGGTTAGATTATCCAAGTGGAATAAAGATAAAGTTCTTTTAGATCCAATGTGTGGAAGCGGAACTATACCTATTGAAGCAGCATTAAATGTAACAAATACTCCGGGAGCCTACTGGAGAAAAGATAATCTATACTTTACGAAGTTAAAAATATTTGAAGGAATTGATTGGGATGAATGGTTTGAAAAAATAGATGAAAGAAGAAATTTAGACGTAGAAGTAAAGGGAATATACGGTTTTGATAAAAATTTAAGATATGTAAGAGGAGCAGAAATGAATTCTATTAGAGCAGGTGTTAGGAAACTCATTAAATGGGCTAGAGTTGATTTAGAATGGTTAGATGTGAAAATGCAAGAAAAATCCGTAGATGTGATAGTTACGAATCCTCCTTATGGTGTTAAATCAGCACCTGTAGAAGAGGCGGAAAAAGCACATAAATTGTTATTTTATCAAGCGGATTGGGTATTAAATGATGATGGAATTGTTGTATTAATTTCAGCAAGGCCGGATTTCGTAGAAAGATGGGCTAAATATTACAAGTTTGAAAAAGTGCATGAGAGAACAGTATATCATGGGACCTTAGAATGTAAAGTTTATATTTGGAAAAAATCTGGCTAAATTTTTCTATACTCTATTCCTAATTTCTCTAGTTTCTCGATTATCTTTTTCCTGAAATCGGATTTTGTCCCTTTCCAATCTATCAAAGCATAATCCACTTTTGGAATAGTTTTTTCTATCATTTGTTCAATTAGTTCTTCCTTGGTACAACTCATAACGTACTTTGG
>CAZNIQ010000004.1:0-35678 GCA_964573185.1 Candidatus Woesearchaeota archaeon
TGTGCTCTTCCGATCTAGAAAGAATTAGAAATGTTTGGGGTGTAAAGCAATATATTTTAGAAGAGGAAGTTAAATAAGTCATTTTAATGGGATAAATATGTTATCTTTATTGATGGGACATTCGAACGATTAGATAATATGTTTAAAACTAAGAGATATTCCTTAAAAATGTAGATATAAAAGGATCTATTAATGAAATTTTTATAGAGAATCTTATAAATAAATTTATATTTCAATCTCTTTATATTTTTCTATTAAAGCTTTTTCCATTACCTTTCTTATCTCAGGAGCTTTCTCTAAAGCGAGATTTAAAGCTTTCTTCAGATCTTCCTTAGAAATTTCTCCATCTAATTGAATCATTGCAAATTCTTTTTTTCTAGGAATTATTGCAACAGGAATATCAGTAGCTCTTCCCTTCCCATAATATTCTGCATACGCTTTCTTTTCAGGATCTTGTATTAATTTTTCGTAGTCATAATCTTCCTCTTCTTTAGTTAAATCAATTACGATTCTTTCCCCTACTTTCCCAACAGCTACCGCAGTAACTAAATCTTTCATTGGTATTCCAGCATCTGCTAAAGCCAAGATAGCAGCATTTATACCAGCAGTTCTAGTCCCAGCATCTGCTTGCGGGATCTCAACATAAACGTCTATCTGCGTATAAGGAAATTCCTCTAAAAGTACTACTGCCTCCAAAGCTCTTCTAATAACTTCTGAAAGTTCTATCTCTCTTCTAGATGGTCCAGGTTTCTTTCTTTCAGGAACAGAAAAAGTTAACATATTATATCTTACTCTCAAAATTGCTTTTTCTGGATCCCCTAAATGCTTTGGTATAAATTTGGGACCATATACATACGCTACAGCCCAAGTATCTCCAAATTTAAACATAGCGGATCCATTTGCATTATCAAATATACCTACCTTTGCGAACATAGGTCTTATCTCATCATCCTTTCTGCCATCAAATCTCATAACTTTTAAATTCATAGAAAAAGTTATATTTATGATTCCGGAAGATTACAAGAAATACACTAAAGCTTTTTCAAATAGCTCTAGAATTGAAAGATTATGTTAGCTGTAAAGCAATGTTCAAAACAAAATTATTTTTTTATAGAGAAACATAATGTTTTTACCCTATTTTGTTGAAAAATTTAAAGAGGAGTTATTAAAGCTCTTAATTATTATATCTTTCTTATGAAGAATATTGCGATGAAGAAAAAGCAAAGAAAACTTTAGAATATGCCAAATAAATTTAAATAAAAAAGAAGAATTAGGAAGAAAATCATCATCGAAAATTAAATAAAGAATTCGATATATAAATATTTATTTGATGTTCATGTTTTTGATTTAGAAACTTTTGAAAGATTACCAAATTTTCTTTCTAGAATAATATAAAAAATAATTGGGAAAAGAGAAAAGAGGTTGGGGGTATATTAGTTAATAAATATAGTGTTTGGAGACTTTAAAGAATAAAGATTTAAAAATGAATTATAAGTATATGCTCCATGGGTCAGAAATATGTTCCAAGGGTTATTGGTGAGAAATATATTGATGCTACTGGTCTTGTAGCTGGAAGGTTAGCTTCCTATGTTGCCAAGTGGGCCTTATCCGGATATAGAGTATATGTAGTTAACGCAGAAAAAGCGATTATAACAGGAGACAAATATACCATATTTAGAATATTTAAGCAAAAAGTAGACAGAGGAGATTGGTATAAAGGACCATTTTATCCAAGACAACCACATTTAATTTTGAAAAGAATAATTAGAGGAATGTTACCTTGGCATTCCTGGAGGGGCAGAATTGCTTTCAAAAGAATAAAATGTTACATCGGAATACCTGAAGAGTTAAAAGGAAAACAATTTGAAACAATACCTGAAGCAAAACCAAAATTTGAGAGGGGAGTAGTTAAATATGTAACTTTAGAAGAGCTCTCTAAATTCCTAGGAGCAAAATTCTATAAAGTTGAGCAGTAGTCTTTTACTTTTACTTCTCCTTTCAGCTTTCTTTTCAGCTTCAGAATCTGCATTACTCTCTTCTTCTTATGCCAAAATAAAAGCATCAAATAATAAAATAGCTATTAAGTTAAAAGAAAAAGAAGACGAAGTTTTAATTTCTATAGTAATTTGGAATAATATAGTAAATGTTTTGATAAGTATTCTTGTAGGAAATTACGTTACAGAGTTATTCGGCAGTTTCTCTCTAGGCTTAGCTACAGCAATAGCAACTTTTCTTTTGGTTACTTTCGGAGAAATTCTTCCAAAATCAATTGCAGTCAATTTAAAAGAAAGCTTTATATTAAGGATTGCACCAATCCTTTACTTCTTTCATATTATAATATCACCTATTTCAAAAGTGTATCTCTTTATTGTTAGAAAGATCACAAAAGGAGGATCTATTAGATATACAGAAGAAGAATTAAAGGTAATATTAGATATGGCGTATCTAAAAGATTTTGAAAGAAAAATAGTTCAAAGAGCATTAGAATTGGATTCTAAAACAGTTGCAGATATTTTGATACCCAAAGATGATGTTGTAATGATATCTGAATCTGAAAGTTTGGGTACGGCATTAGAATTAATGAAAAAAACAAAGTATTCTAAGTTAATTACATACAATGGTGATAAAAATAACGTTACAGGTTATATTTCTTTAAAAGACGTAATAGAGCATTTAAATAACTTAAATAAAAAGGTTAAGGAAGTTAAGAGAAGTATTTTATTTGTTCCGGAGTATATGAAAGTTCTAGATTTAATAGATTTATTTAAGAGAAGCAGAATACCTATTGCAGCCGTAGTAGACGAGTATGGAAACTTTTTAGGAATAGTTACTTTGACAGATACTTTAGAAGAGGTTTTTGGAGAACTTAGAGAGGTTGGAGAAACAGTTAAGCAAGATATAGTTGTTCGGGGAAAAGAAATAATTGTGGATGGAGATGTAACAATAGATGATTTGAATACAAAATATAATCTAAAGTTGCCTAAAAATGAAAGTTATAATACGATAGCTGGTTTAATACTATATCATTTAAAGAGAATCCCGAGGAAAGGAGAAAGAATCAATATAAATAATTGCGAGATAGTAATAGAAGACGTTGATAACAAAAGGATTAAGAAAGTGAGAATAATTTTTAAAGGTAAGTAGAAAGAAGTCTTATGTCTAAAATAGTAATTGCTGTTGGTAAGAGAAAAACTGCTATTGCGAGAGCTGTAATTAAACCCGGTATCGGAATTGTCAGAATTAATGGCTTTGCTTTAGATGCTTGGGGTAATGAATTAGCAAGATATAGAGTAATGGAACCTCTAGTTTTGGCAGGACCTGAATACGTTAGAAAAGTAAATATTTATGTTAATGTAAAAGGTGGTGGAATTATGGGTCAAGCTGATGCTATAAGAACAGCTATCGCAAAAGGATTAGTTGAGTACTTTCAAGACGAGTACTTAGAAACTTTGTTTGAATTATATGATCCTTGGTTATTAAAATCTGATCCTAGAAGGAAAGAACAAAGGAAGTCACCGACATCAAAGGCTAGAAAGCACTACCAGACAGCTTACAGATGATCTCAAAAGATTTACTACTGAAAAGTACAATATCTGGAATCATTGCTACAATATTTGCAATTCTTTCAGTATATTTAGTTCACTTATTAGGAGTACCATTTACAACATTTAAAGAAACAATGATAGCAGTCATTATAACAGCTTTCGCCTCAGGTTTCTGTGGATTCTACTTTGGTAAAAGAAAATGATAATTCCAGTTAGGTGCTTTACTTGTGGAAAACCTATTGGACATCTTTGGGAAAAGTATAAAGAATTATTAAAGCAGGGAAAAAGTCCTAAGGAAGCTTTAGATGAATTAGGATTAGAAAGGCAATGTTGTAGAGCGATATTCTTAACTCATGTAGATTTAATACAGATACTTGCTAAATACAAAAAGCCTTGATCTTTCAGGTAAAAAAGGTAAAAAACACATATATAATAGGAGTTGACCATGATTTAATAAATAAAGAAGAATTTTTGAAGAGATACAACATTATAAAAGAAAAATACTACTCTTTTTTTGAAAAACTTGTTAAACACGATTATATATTTTTTATAGAGGCTAGATTTGATTACTTTGTAAATTTTCTATTAAATAAGGATCCTAGAATGTACGCTTTTGGCACTGCTGGTGCTATTTTGAAATTACTCGTAGAACTGGTGATGGAATTGAACAAGTTAGGAAAAACTGCTTTTATTGTTGCAGATCCCGCCCATGATGTATTAATAGATAAATACCCTTTGCTAAAAGCAATGGTTGAAAGTCCTTCTCTTATATATAAAACAGTGGCGTCTCTTTTAAAAGAAAGATTACCTTTTGACCCCACAATAACAATAGCTCCTGCTCAAACCTCCTTTGATATCTGGCTTTGGTATGGAATTATAAAACATTTTTCCCAAAATGAAAAATATTTGTCTAAATTAAAGAAAATTTTGAATAAAAAGGTAAGTAGAAGGGGTTTTCTTAAGTTTTTGGGGAAAGCCATTCTTGGTTACAGCATTTACTAGTTCCTAGCTTCTACGTTGTTTATGATATTTCCTCAAACGAACTATATTTCTATTAATGCTACCGACTTTAGGAACGTTATAATTTCAAAAATTGTTCAAAAAATAAAAGGTAAAAAAGTAATTATTAATGGAGCAGGGCACATACCGGGATTGGAATTCTACTTAAGCCATTCAGTAGCTCTTGAGACAAAATTCGAATTTTATGATGCTCTATCAAAACTTCTGACGAAGAAAAACCTAGGAGAATTGTGGTACATTTATTATAGATTGGCAAAAATGGGAAATAAGATTTATTTTGCCGCAAAATACGATAAGATTAAGATTTAGGGGCCGTAGGCTAGCGGTAGGCTGCCGGGTTCGGGTCCCGGTGACCCGGGTTCGAATCCCGGCGGCCCCATTTGATATTTACCAGAAAACAACAATTCTTTTAGTATAGATCGAATTTCATTGTCTTTTAGAAGATCTTTTAACTCTCTCAAAAGTTTAAGCTTTTTCTTAAGATCATGATAAGCTCTTTTAGTTTGAGACATGATAATCCCGGGCTACTCCATTAGGATACTATAATTAACCTGATACTTTTTCCCATCCCATAAGATGATCCCTTTATGATTTAGTAACTCTAATAGTTCATAGACTGTTTCTTTATCTAATCTTAATTCGTACATTAAGACTGCTACTAACTCCTCTATTGTGGGTAGTTCCTTTTGTTTTGCATAATAAAAGGAATAGAAATCAATTATAATTGTAAGTGTTTGTTTTAGCAATTTCCTTAGTTCTTCCGGAGGGAATTGTTCTAAAAGCATCTTTTATATTTGGATATATAATTACTTTTTGTACTGAACGATACTTTCTTTTATTATAATTATCCATTTTTAGTTTTTTGCAATTTCTTCTTTTCCTCCTCTTCCTGCATTTTCTTTAATTCCTTTAGTTTTTCTAAAACCCATTGTGGCAAACCAAGTTCTTTTACAAAATCTTCGGGTTTTAGCATGATAAAATTGCAAAAGAAAAACAATCTGTTTTTATTTTTCCAGATCATACTTTTCTGTACATAATTTTATAAAAACCTTAGCTATAAAAAATTACATGGTACTATACATAGGCTTCTTAAAAGCAGTTTTACAAGATTCTCTTTCTTTCAAAAAATCTTATACTACAAAAAAATACAAGTTTTATTTGGAAGGAGAAAAGGATAATACATATTATTATAGAACCTATATTTTACCTAAAGTAAAAGGAAGTGTTGTGTCTTTTCCCATTCTTTTAGGTACTATAAAGCTTAAGAGAATAGAAAAAACAAATATTTTGATTGTAGAGATAAATCCTAAATCTGGTAGAGAAAAGGAAGATATAAAGAAAGCTTATTCCTCACTTGTAAAAAGTCTGCCAGGTATTTATTATATAAACAGTTATATTATTTTTTCAGAATTTTTCAAAAGATATTTGAAGGGAATACTTTCAGAGTACAATCTCTATATTCAAAAAATCGATTTTTTATACATTACTAAATACGGTAAAATAGGAGAATACAAAGGAAAAGAGTACGTGTCAAAATATGGAAGCGTTTTAGATTTAAAAGATATTAATGAACTTTATGAAGATTTAAAAAGAAAGGGTATTGAAAAAATAATACCGTATGTTTTTTCAATAACAGATCGTAAGTTTCCTATAGCAATATTTACTGTAAAAAGAAGCTTGATCGCCGTAACGGATTATGGATTAAGAAAATATGAAGAGGTAATTGAACAGATTAAAAATAAGATTATTGAACTGGTTTTAAAAATAGAAAATATATCTAAATATAAAACAGGAAATCGAGTCAATAACAAGTTTGCAACTTCCAGTACAATAGATATAATTAAAGAAGAATACTATTTTGTTAGAAATTCCTATTTAAGCCTATTAAAAAAAGAAGAATTATTAAAGTTGGAAGAAGCTATATTGAGCAACCCTATTAGCTACTTCATTGCAGAGGATAAAGAAGGAAGGATTGATATAATATCACTAAGGAAAGAGGGAGATAACGTAGAAATATATGTAACGCCATTTGATTTATTTAGAAATACAGTATCACCTGTTATAATAGATAAGTGGGAAGCTCTCAGATATATTACATACTCGGAAAATGATGATCTCTTCAGAAATATTCAAAAAATTACTTGAAAATTATAAATACGAAATTATTGATTTTTATTTTTATAATTTAATATTTTTGGGTAGTCTGGCTTCAGCTATAATTGCAGGAAAATATTATCCTATTGAAATAGAGAAAAATGGAAAATACGATATTTTAGTAGAATTAGATGATAGAACTTTAGATTTTGAAATTACAAGAATAATTAGCTCCTCCAACAGAGAGAAGTTAATAGATTATATAAACAAGAAAAAACGCGCTGCAGAAGAGATAAAGGCTACTCCTGTATTAGTAGTATTGGTAGAAGAAGGTAACAAGGATCTTTTTGAAATAAAGAAAGTTTTAGATGATTCAAAACTTTCCTACATCATTGCAAAATTTAAAATAGAAAAGGATTATGATATATTTATAGATTTTGAAACGTATACAGAAGATCTTATTATTAAAGATATTTTTGAATTTATTAAAAATATTCATAAAAGAGTAACCAAAACTCCCCCCGATACCCTTAGAGCGCTGTTATTAAAACTTCCCTTTATTCAAGATTTTGAATCAAAGCCAGATTACGAAATTCTAACCTTAGTTTCAATTTTTAATCATCTTTATTATGTTATAAAAAGTTTTAGAGATATAAACATAGAGAGATATTTGTATTCCGATTTGCCAAAAGAGTTTGTTGGAATATTAAAAGAACATTTAATTAATAACCTAAGGAATTTAGATTTAGAAAGAAAGGACATTGAAAATTACATAGAGCTTTTTATTGAAAATTCAAAAATTCGAGAACGAATTGAAAGAATATTTAAATATCGTCTATATTATAGAATTCGGGATTTTTGTCGGGATCTTAAAAAGTTATCTGAAAATAAAATTAAGAAATGTTTAGAGAAGCTTATAGAAGTAAAAGAGTGCTACGAAAAAGATGATAATAAAAATAAAAGAAAATACAAAGAGTGTTTAAAGAGGATCCTTGGAATCTAAAAAATAACTATAATTTTCCAATAACATCTAAAAATATGTTTTCTATAAAGTTTTATTATTTTACCCACCTTTTCTCTTGCAACCTCCTGAATAACTTACTTTACCTCTCCCTTAGAGATCTTGATAACTTCTACAAATGCTCATCTTTGCTCTTTACTTTTGAGAATTTAAATGTTATTAAATCTTGTCTATTCTATAGAAGAGATCCTTGATGTGGCTTTCAGAGAGATTCCGGGTTACCAACCAATAGTAGAATTCATCGAGAAGATCCAAATTTACAGAAACAAATAAATACTGACGAAATATTGAAAAGTTTGAAATTGTTTGAATGGGCTTGGGACCCGGTGACCCGGGTTCAAATCCCGGCGGCCCCATTAGATTTTGTTTTCTGTTCTTGTTATAGTAAAATAAATTAATGTTAATGCAATATTTGAAACATTACTAACTTATCTTTATAACTTACATCTCCTAATTTTAATACTTCTTCTAATAACGTAATCGCTTATATAATAAATATAACTAAAATTTCCATTAGGGTTCGCAGGTGCTTTAATTCACGTAATTTATTATCTCAATATACAATACTTCCATATAGAATTATAAGCGGGATAAAAGAAAAGAAAATATTTTGGAGAGTTGTATGTATTTTAAAAAAAGATTATGAAGAACGAAACAAACACAAGAACGAAATATATTATCATTGTATAGATAAAAAATTTTGCAAATTCTAGTATTATTCCTTTTATTTTTGACTTATCCTTAATAAAGTTTAAAAACATATTATTTTAGGCCCGGTACCGCTATCGGGTTGAGACGTGATACCTGACTTCAAACCGGGCCGACAATTATGTGTTAATTTTAAATCTTAGTATTCCGCCTATTTTAAAGTTGGAAAATTGTTCTCCTTCTGGCGTTTTCTTTGAAATAATTTCCACTTTCGTTCCCATTTGTTCTGCAAGTTCTATTAATTCTTTTAATTTTTCTTTATCAAAGTCTTCTGAAACCAATAATACTTCTACAGCACCCATTTCTAAAGCTTTTTTCGTATCTTCATATCCATAAACGACCATATCGGGATCTTTTGCTAGATAATAGAAAAACTTCTCTAATAATTTCTTTTCTCTTATCAAGGAAGTTTTTTCTAACACATCCTTAGCTCTTTCAACTAATTCTCTTAATCCGTACTCATCTGAGTATCCGGTGTCAACCACTGCTATTATTTTTTGTTTGAGGTAATATGGCAAATAGTCTCCTTCTACAAACTCTTCTTTCAAAGGTCCAGGTCCTCCTACAATTATTCCCCTTAAATTATCTTTGTATTTGTCAAAATACTCTCTAGCTTTCTCTCCTATATATTTTAACCAATTATGTGTTTCCTGTTCAATTATTCTCTGAAATCTTACAGCAGATTGTCCTCCTTTATGATGTTTCGACGGAACCCAAGAATCCCTAGATTCTAAAACAATTATATCTTTTCCTTTTAGCAAACCAATAGCCATAGAACCTCTATCTAGGACTATCAAACCGTAAACATCTTTATCTTCAAGTAATTTCTTTAGAGGATCTAAAACGAATTTTGAATCACAACGATATAATCTTATTCTTAAGGGTTCTGGAGGCTCTATAACCCACATTCTTATGTCAGTCTTATCCTTTCCAACATTCCCACAGAATATAATCAATCCCTTGTCTGGAATTTTCTTAAATTTCTTTAGATAGTTTATGATTTTTGCTAAAGCTTCTGAAACATGTTGTCTTGTAGTTTTATCCTTTATGTTTTGTGCTGTTGAATATTCATAAGAAAGATGGTCTAAAAGCTTTGCTAAATCATAGCCAGCTGGGATATAATAACTAATCAATTCAGTACCTCTTCCCTCAATTTTCTCTAATTCTTCTATAAGCATTTTGAGCTTTAACTTTTGAACATCATCCATGTGTAAAAAATAAAAATTAAGGCTTATAAATAATCTCTTTTACTTTTAAATAACTCTTTATCTCTTCTTCAAACGGCTTTATATCTTCTTCCTTAAAAGGTATTTCTATTTTTTCTATTTCTTCTTTCAATTTCAATCCCTTTTCAGTCTTCCACTTCCTTATATATGTAATAGCTTCTAGCATTTTTCTTCCTTTCTCAAGAATTTCTTTATCATAGATTTCTACTTTAGGATATTCAGTCTCATGTATAGATTTCTTTCCTTCTCTTTCAGCAAACATTATATTATAGATTTCTTCAGTAATAAATGGTAAGAACGGTGCTAGTATTCCAAGTATTTGTCTTAAAACATATAGTAATGTCCATTTTGCTGCTGGATCATTATTTTTAACTCTTTCTTTAACTAGTTCTAAATAATTATCTGCAAATATTTCCCAAACAAATTTTCTTATTCTTTTTAGAGCCTCCCAAAATCTATATTCTTTCATTTGTCCTTCTACAAAATCTATTAATTCTTTTAACTCAGATATTATCCAGATGTCTATTGGTTTTAAGTCTACTTTCGTATTTAAATCTATATCTTTACAATTCATCCAAATATATCTTGATATATTCCAAAGTTTTATTAAGAATGATTGTCCAGCTTCTATGTCTTTCCATGTAAATCTATAATCATATCCGTGTGCAGCTAATAAAGCCCAATACCTAAAAGCGTCAGCAGGATATCTCTCTAAAACATCAAATGGTGTTACAACATTTCCTAAAGATTTTGACATTTTCCTTCCTTTCTCATCTACAATCATTCCGTTGATTAAAACCTCTTTCCAAGGTATTTTGCCTGTCAAAATATAAACCCTATATAATGTATTGAACAACCATGTTCTAATAATTTCATATCCTTGGGGTCTTAGATTAACTGGTACTTTCTCTTTAGCCAATCTGTAAGCTTCTTCAAATGATTTTCCATCTTTTACAAACGCATAAACCAATATTGCCAAAGGTGTTATTGATGATTCCACCCAGCAATCCAAAACGTCTTTTACAGGCTCTACTTCCTCTTCTTTACATCCATACTTCTCTAAAATCTCTTTAGGCGGTTTTTCTAATCTAGGATCTACGGGTAATTTATCTTTCGGTGCAGGAATTATTATTTCTTTTCCGTCTTTTTTACATATCCAGAAAGGAAATGGACAACCCCAAACTCTTTGTCTAGAAATAACCCAATCCCAAGCTATAGAATTTATCCAATCAATTAATCTTTGCCTCATCTCTTCAGGATAGAACTTTATTTCTTTTTGTATTTCTAATAACTTATCCTTGAATTCTTGAACTTTAAAGAACCATTGATATGTTGGTCTTAATTCTATAGGATGCTGACAATCAGATCTTTCTGTATGTGCTAAAACGTTATGTTCTATTTCTTTTAGATCATAAAGATAACCTTTTTCTTTCAAAATTTCAATAATCTTTTTCCTAGCTTCCTGAACCTTTAACCTCTCTATCTCTGGAATATTTGTATTGATTAATCTTCCTTTTTCATCAATTATTTCATAAACTGGTAAACCGTATCTCTTCTGCCAAACGATGTCTTGCTCATCACCATAAGTACAAACCCATACAATACCTGTTCCAAACTCTGGATCAACATCTGGATCTGCCTTTAAAGAAACTGTTCTATCTATCAAAGGAATTCTTATTTTAATTTTTTCTAACTCTTCTTTTGTTAAAGTTCTTTTTATTTTTAACCCTTTTTCTTCAGCATATTTTTTTGAAACTATTAATTTTTCTTCAGTCTCAACATACTCTCCTTTATCTGAGAATAGGACTATAACACATGCAGGTAACATTTCAGGTCTAGTAGTTGCTATTAAAACGTACCTTCCATCTTCGGTTGGCAATTTAATATAAGCTAAAATTCCTTTCATCTTTTTATATCCAACTTCTTGTGCAGAAACTGCAGTTTCACAGTTTGGACACCAATAAACTGGATGTTTATCCCTGTATAATAATCCTTTTTCATACATTTCAATTAAAGTATATTGTGTTAGCTTTTTGTAAAGATCATCCATAGTCATATATTCTTTCTCCAAATCTTGTATTACTCCTGCTTTTAGAAAAGCTTCTTTCATCCTATCCCTAGCCCATAAAGTCCACTCTCTACAAGCTTTTATGAATTCTTCGACATTTTCCTTAGGTATTTTCTTTTTCTTTTCAATCTTTAATTCTGTAGGTAAGCCATGAACGTCCCAACCAATAGGAAAATAAACATTATATCCATGCATTCTCATATATCTTGCAATAAAATCCATCCAAACAAAACCAAAGACTGTACCTACATGAGGTTCACCAGAAGTAAATGGAGGAGGAGTGTCTATAATATATACTTTATCCCATTTTTTAGGATCAAATCTGTAGATATAGAATAGATCCTTTGTCCATCTTTCTAACCACTTTTTTTCTATTTCTTTGAAGTTTGGTCTTTTAGGAAATTCCATAAAGCTTTTAATTAAAACCAATATATAAAATTTAATGGTAGCAATTTTAAATTGTACTGCTGTTCCGTATAACGTTTCAAATGCTCTTTTATGGTTATATGATCTACTAAATACGCATGTTTCCCTGCCAGAAAAGGATAATAATGCTAAGTATTCATTATATTGTTACATCAACATTTCAACTCCCCTTGGTTTTAAAATAAAAAATATTTCATTTAGTACATGTAATAGTGGATTCTTATATCTATACCACGAAAAAAATTCTCATGTCTCTAAAGATAATGGTAATATCGGTATTTGTTTCTCTTCTCCCTTTAACAAAATAGTTAATGCTATTTGGAGTACGGAAAACCTAAATTACACTTTCGTCCTAAGTCTATATAATTCGGAAAATTCGCATGTGAGTTTAGAGAGGAAGAATTGGAAATTATATTTTGTACTAAAAGATGAAGAAAAACCGCATACGGAAATAACATATCCACAAAACAATTCAATTATCACTACTGTTACTTTCCCAGTAATCTTCAGGGATTATGACAATGGAGGATTATTGTGCTTTTATGAAGTTGGAAACAAAACGTTTGAAAGAAAATGCAATGGCACAGTTTATATCAATACCTATGACTGTTCGAATCCTTGTATAATAAAATCCATTGTTATAGATTTTGCAGGAAATGTTGAAGAAAAAACATACATATACAAGTTAAAAAATGTGCCACTATTAGTACAAGTAGAAACTCCAGACCATATAACAGTTCCGATCTCAAACGCAATAACTACATTTGAAATAAGAATAACAAATCCTTCAAATAAAGAAATAAATTTAAGTATAGATTATTCTGTTAAACCTTTAATGAAGGTACCGGAAGCACTTTTACCAAAAATATATTTATCTCAAAAACGCCTAATATTAAAACCCGGGGAAACAAAAAAGATAGTTGTAAACATCACAGCTTATAGAATTGGGGATTATCTTTTGAATTTCATCTTCAAATGGAAAGAATTTCAGGCGAATAGGACAGTATTATTTACAGTATCCCCGATTTTAAGTAAGGAGACAATATCTGTATTTGAAAAAGTGTTGCTTCCAATACTCTATTTAATATGATTGAAGAAAAAATTATAAATATGCTATTACATGAGGATGAAATAAAGGAATTGAAGAAAACTCTAGAAGAACTTGTAAGAACCATAGATAAAATCTCTGAGAGAATAAGCAAATTAGAAAATGAAATAATTGGAATTGAAGAAAAGATAAAAGTTCTTGAGAAAGAAATAAATGAATTAAAGAATATTAAGAAAGAAATTGATGTTATATTTGAAAAAGCTAAAGAAATAGAAGAATTCGGAGAATATAAATTAAAGTATAAGCTTTTAATGGAAAGAATAAAAGAATTATTGGATGAAACTTAAGGAGTTTTGGGAAGCAGAAGCTAAAATGGAAAAGATATATCATGAGAAATTTAAATACGAATTAGTAATTGAAATTAAAAATCATTCACCTTATAATAAGAAATTTCTTATATATGGGAAAGCGGAAGGTGATCCTGAAGATGTAATAAAGTTCTATCTTTATACAGGTCTGAATTCAAAAAGAACCATTACGGTAGACCATTATTCTAAAAGTAAACTAAGAATATATATTCCAGATGTTAAAGTTAATTTTGTTCTTTTCGTAGAAGATGAAAAAGGAAATAAAAAAGAATTTACCTTCTCTGTTGATTAATTAACTTTGCTTTTATCATTACTCCTTTTAATGTACAATTTGTTTCACCATTTATTTTAGCTTCACACATATTTTGGTACTCCCTACACCCACGCTCGTCACAACAAATAACAGGTTGGTATACTTGTGGGCACATCTTTGTAATATTATTTACTTTCTTTCTAACCTCTTCGACTATCTTTCCAACCCTCCCTCTTATCTTCCGTATTTCTTTTACCAGCTCTCTAACGTTTGCTTTTAAATCTTGCCAGAATAGTTTTTCTTTCCACTTTAGTATTAAGACTTCATCTAGAGCTTTCAGAGGATTAGTTACGTTTACAGTTATATTATATTTTTTCATTTCTCTCTCAACTATTTTCATTAATCTCTGTAATCTTTCCTTTAAGATTCTTCTAAATTCTACTTGATATTTTATCATCTTCCTGTACATTTTTTTAACTTTTTTCATTAGTTTTAACTTAACTTCTGTAACGTTCGTTATATTAGCAAATTTTATCTTTATACATGGTGTTAAGAACAATTCTCTCAGTTCATACCATGGAATTTTAGGAGGGACTTCGATTATTGTAACATTCTCACAAATACGTGGAGTGTAGTTTGTTGTAGATGTAACGATTTCATAACTGATGTTTAAAGTTTGTAAGTCCTTTATTAATCCCGGAGCGTTAGATAATGTATAAATATAGACTTTTGTAACGTTTAATGTTAGTAAAGCTTCTGCAACATTGCTTTCTAATTTTCCGGGAGGGGTTATCAATAAAGGTGCCTTTAAATCTATAGCCCTCTCTATAGCTTCTTTAACTAAAGGTACATCTTTTAATTTTAATCCTTCATCAGTAAGCTCCCTAGTAATTAAAACAGCATATTTTGATTGGTTCCAAAAGAATAAAGCAACTAATGCAGAAGTTTCATATCTTGTTACACCCCAAATTCTAGTTACATTTAATCCTAAATTCTTTAGTTCCACCTCTACTTTTGGTGTAACAACATATGGTCCTCCGATAATCACTACTTCCGTAGCATTCAATTTATTTAATGTTTGTATAACATCTGTTGTTAGATTATCTCTTGGTAAAATTACTATAGGATAATTGTATATTTTAGACACTACTTCTGCTACTATTGTATCTGCAAAGGTGATATTTGTTGTTCCGATTACTGTACTAGCAAAAGCTACTGGAAGAAGAAATAACAAAGTTAAGCACTTTTTCATAAGGGGTTACTGGGTTTTATTTTTAAAATATTTCTTAAAAAATTTAAAATGAAGGCACTTATTCTTGCGGGTGGTTTTGGAAAAAGACTGAGACCTTTGACAGAAGAGAAACCAAAACCTTTAATTGAAATTAAAGGAAAACCTATTATCCTCTGGCAAATAGAATGGTTAAAGAAGTACGGAATAAAAGAGGTAATCCTAGCTGTAGGGTACAAAAAGGAGAAATTCTTTGAGTATCTGGGATCTGGAAAAAGATTTGGTATAAAAATAGCATATGTTGTGGAGGAGGAACCTTTAGGAACTGCAGGAGCTATAAAGAATGCGGAACACTTATTAAAAAATGAAAAGTTCTTTTTTGTTCTAAATGGAGATATTTTGACAAATATTAATTTAATGAAAATGCTGGAGATCGCTGAAAAAACGGAATATTATGGATATATTGCCTTGGTTCCGATGAAAAGCCCATACGGAATTGTAGAGTTAAATGATAAAAATGAAATAATAAATTTTATTGAAAAACCGATATTAGAACATTTATTAATTAACGCTGGGATATACCTATTCAGACCGGAAGTTTTTGACTATTTACCAGAAAAAGGAGATATTGAAAAACAAGGCTTTCCGGAATTAGCTAAAGATAAAAAATTATATGGAATTGTTTTTAGAAACTACTTTTGGAAGAGTATAGATACTATAAAAGATAAAGAAGAAGTAGAAAAATTAGATATCAACAACGCACTCGGCCTTCCATAATCCTTCTTTTACTTTTTCTACATTCATCTCATTATAAGTTATAGCTTTCACTTCTTTTCCTCTCCCATGCTTTTCAGGATTATACTTTTCTCCTTTAATTTTAAATCTGCAGTACCAAACTCTTATCTTTTTATTATTTACCTTTTTCTCTTTCCTCCTCAAATTCTTTATTTTAACATCTCCTATAGCAAAATTATCTATATAAAAAATATCTAGAATCTGCGTTAGAAAATCATATAGAGTTGAAATTATATCTTCTGATTCAAATTCAAATTCTTTTTCTTCTTTGAGTTCCACTTTCGAAACATCGTACATAATGTTCATTATTCCTAAAGCCAAAGCTTCAAAAGCTCTTTTTATAGTATTTCCATAGCCAACCACTTTAATATCTGCTGTATGTTCTTTATACTCCCAATATCTTAATCCTTGCTTTCCCATTAAGTAGTTATCTATTGAAAATTTAAATTTCAGTTGCAGTTCGGATCATCATTTTCAGCGCTCACCCATCTCATCACTTTAAATTTTTCTTACTATTATTTTTAATGCTTATTGTACTTTACAAACTTAAAGACGAAGAAAACATAAAGGAAATTTTATTTTTATCTCAAGAATTCAATTTTGATGTTGTTATAATTCATAGAGAAAATGCAAATATCCGGTATGAGGAATTGAAAAAGATAAAGGACTTTAAAATATATTATACATTTGACGATTTCTTAAAAGAGTATTCAAATAAAAAGTTTTATTTTATAGAAACTTACGGAAATAAATTTTTATATGAAGCGGAACTAGACAAAAATGGGATATATGTTTTTGGAGCAGAAGATTATGGAATACCATATCATGAAATAGAGAAAGTAAAAGATAAGGAAGTAATAAAAATACCTGTGAAGAAACCTGGTAGTTATAACGTTACATCTACCGTTGTTATGCTTTTAACAGAACTGAAATGCCGAGGTTTGTTATAAAGGCTTATGGGCATCCTTTAATAAAAGCAACACACAAATCTACGTTTGAAATTACAAAAGATAACTATTTAACTCCAAGAGGGGACTGTATTATAGGGATAAAAGCCTCTCACTCAGTAAAGGATTTACCAATAGAGCTTAAAGAACACTTAAAGAAAGGCGGCAAAATAGAAATAATATTAAAGGTAGATGATTTAGAAGATAAGATAATTGCGTATGGACACCCTAATCTAATTTTAACAAATGAAAGATCTATTGTTGTTAGAAGAAGTACTTTCATAGATGATAGAACTTTAGCTATAAGGGCTAATAAAGCTGCTAAAGACATTAGAAGAGATCTTATTGAAGAATTGAAAAAAGAGAAGGAACTAGAATTTATTATTATATGGTAATCAGCCCCTAGGTTCTTCATCAATCTTCAGGGCTCAAGACCGTCATCATTTTTGTACCCCGGGACAGAGATCGGTGATCACAAATCCCACCGACGTCGCGGCCCGGGGCTTTTATATATATTTATATAAAAGTTTATAATATTTTAAAATACATTAAAATCAGATAGTTTGTGTGGGTTTAAAAATAAAGCGATTAGGAAGTTGTAGAAAAATTTTATAAACCCCGATGAACTCTAAGTTTTATGCCCAGGAGAGGTAAGACCTTAAAAGAGGTTATCTTAGAATGTGCCTCCGAACCAAAAACAAGAGACGAAATAGTACAATGTGTAAAGAGGAGAAAGCCAAGAACAAGGCCAAGAGTAATTAAAGCATTAATAACAAAGATGCTAAAGAAGGGAGAATTAAAAGAAACTTCTGACGGAAAGATCGTAAGAGCTTAAACTCCTTTTTAAATTTTTCCTTAAATAAATTTTTGTGTATAAGAAAAAAGGTTTACCTGAGGAAGGGGATTTAGTGGTATGTACCGTAACGAAAGTTGAAAAAGCAGCTGTTTTTGTTGATTTAGACGAATATGATGCTAAAGGAGTAATACGTATTGATGAAGTTGTTGCTGGAAGAATAAGAACTTTGAAAGGAATAGTAGAACCCGGAAGAAAAGTCGTTTGTAAGGTTTTAAGAGTAGATCCATATACAAAGATTTTAGAATTATCGATAAGAAGAGTTTCTGAAGGACTAAAAAGAGCAAAATTAGCTGAATATAAAAGAGAACAGATCGCAATACAATTAGTAGAATCATTATCAAAAAAATTAGGAATACCTATAGAAGAGACACATAAAATACTAGATAAATTATATGAGTATACAGATTTACTTTATCCTTTCTTTCAAGAAGTTGTTTTAAAAGGTCCAGAATTATTAAAACAAGCAGGCGTTCCAGAACAATATGTACAACCTTTGTACGAATTAATAAAACAAAGAATTCCACCACCTGAATATATAAAAGAGGGGGAAGTGATTTTACAAGTTATACATAAAGAAGGAATTAGGATAATTAAGAACATGTTATTGGAAGCTTCTAAAAGATTTGGAGTTGAATGGGTATATTATGGAGCACCAAGATATGGTTTTAAATTGAAAGCATACGATCCTAAGGAATTAAATCAGAAGTATAAGGAGTTTAAGGAATTCTTAGAAAAGGAAGCCGAAAAGTATGATGCTTACCTTGAGATAAAAGAAAAATGATCCACATACGTAAATGCCCAAAATGTAATATCTACGTACTTGATGAGAAGTGTCCTATATGCGGGGAAAGAACTATAAGACCCATACCTCCAAAGTTCTCACCAGAAGATAAATATGGAAAATACAGGAGAATTATAAAAAGAAAGATTTTAGAAGAAAAAGGTTGGCTTTAAAGTATGATCATAATCAAGAAACTCAAAGAAGTTAAAGTAGAAAACGGTGTTTTAATTTATGGAATGGGAGGGGGAATGGGACAGATTGCTAAAATAATAGGAGATTACTTGATAGATAAATTAAACCCCGAAAAAATCATAGAAATATATGGAGACATTTTTCCTCATGTTGTAACAGTAGATGAAAATGCAATATTACATCCAATAACTGCAGAGATATATTATAAAAAAGTAAAGGACCAAGATGTTTTAATTTTGGTAGGGGAGACACAACCTTATGATGAAAGGGGACAATATGAATTTGCCTTCAAACTCTTAGAACTCTTAAAGAAACTTGGAGTAAAGTTAATTATAACTACAGGTGGATATGATATAGGTTACGAACCTGAAAGTCCGAATGTTTATATTGCGGCAACAGATAAAGAAGTATTAGAAGAATTTAAAAAGAAAGAAGAAAGATTAAGGTTAGATTTTTCAAGCAATATAGTAGGATTAGCTGGATTGTTACCGGCTCTAGCTAAGTATTATGATCTTAAAGGAGTGGTCCTTTTAGCTGAAACGCTTGGACATCCTATGTACGTTGGTCTCAGGGGAGCAAAAGCAATATTAGAAGTTCTGAATAAATTATTTGATTGGAATATTGATCTTAAAGATCTTGAAAAAGAAATAGAGGAACAAAAGAAAGAAATTGAAAAAGCTCAGAAGATAGAGGAGATGAAGAAGAAAAAAGAAGAAAAGAAACTACCTCCTACCACGTATATTGGCTGATCTTTTTAACATTTCATTTTCTGCTTTTAGATTATTTATCATTAACATTAATTGAATTATTTTATGTGAAAGGTCATTTAAGAATTTGTTTAAATCATGATTTGTTAAAGTTATTTTCTCTGGTTCTATAACTTCAATTACCGAGGGAGTATAATCAATATAGAAATTTAAGAACGTCTCTAAATCCTTAAATTCAATTTCTAATTCTGCAAAAGTTGTATATAACTGTCCTCTTTGTACTGGTTCCTCTATTTTCTCTTTCAAAATCTTTATACCGTTATAAGATCTTACTTCTGCTAAAAGTTTGTTTAAAAAATCTTGTAAAAATTCTTTAGGAGCGCCTGCAGCCTCAAAAACAACCCTTGCTCTCATCTCTTAATTTCTATTCTCTTTAACCTTATTCCTAATGATTTTACAATAGCTTTTCCACATTCCTTGCAAATTAATCTTAAATCCGGAACCCTAGAACCAGCTTTTACTCCTACTCTCTTTCTTTGGCTCATGGGCCTTTTAGAATACTTTCCGTGGTTTCCTTTTCCTTTTATAGCAAGGTTTCTTCTTCTAACACCCCAAACAAGACCAGATCTTTTAGTTGTAGGCTTTACTAACTTGACCTCATGTACAGTATGCTTTCTACAATATGGACAGTATGTTGTGATTTCTTTAGGGAGCTTCATATTCGAATTTCTTCTGCGAACCCAGAATTTATTAACATTTCGGCTACATCTTTTGGTAACGTAACTATCTCTTCTGGTTTATAAGGCCCATAGGTTTGTAGATCTGTACCGACGAACTCGGATATCTCCTTTACAATTCTAACAACTTTTACATTTCTCTCTTTTGGCAAACCAGATGCTTTTAGTATTTTATTCAATTCCTTTCCTAATTCTTCTAATTTTGGTTTTTCTCCAGAAAGAACTGATTCTAAAACATATTTTCTAAAAGCTAATAAAGTATTAAAAAGTATTTTATATAATACTTTTTCCTCAATAGTTAATTTATCAATATCTTCGCTTTCAGATTTTAATCTTGAAGTTATCAATGCTAATTCTAATATCTTTTTTTCCCTTAAATCATAAATATCTCTTATCAATAATTTCAAGTTTTCAAGTTCTATTCTAAGTTTTTTCAGCTCTTCCGTATCTATTTCCTTTACTTTCTCAATAATTCTGTTTAGTCTACTTATTTGATCTGCTACCTTTCTGTAAAATAGCTCATCCAATTTTTGGATACTTCTTAGATTTTTCTCCTTTTGATAAATTGAGAATAAGTTCATAATTTAAGTTTACCTTTTTCCTTTAAATATTTTTTATATGGATATTGTAGAGGATTTTTTATCAATTGGCAAATTTCATCCGGTTCGCACACTCCCATATCTTTATAATAATTTTCGTTATTACAATTAGGAGGAAGATATTGCTTTTTCTTTTCTTCCCAAGTTTTTTTATGCCACTCCCATTGATACTCTATGTATCTCTCCCTTAAAGGCTCAGGATTCCTTTCGTTCCATTCTTCTAAAAGTTGTTTAATCTCGTCCCATTCCCATCCAACATGCTTCAAGAAGTTTATGAGAATAAATACAGCACGTTTTCTACCGTCTTCTAATCCTTGTAAGATCTTCTTAATACATGGCGGAAAATATTTTTCATCAAATTTCTTTGGAAACTTTATTTTCTTCTTATCCTTTTGTATTTCTTCAATTATTTCTTCTCTTTCTCTTTCAGCAATAAACTCTCTCGTTAATTGTTCTAACTTCTGTTTTTCTAATTTTTGCAATTCTTCCCATGCTAAAGCAGAATAGATTAATTCTGTAATCTCTTCTTTAACATTTTCAGTATCTAAAAATTTTGTTCCATCCCACTCATAATTATCTAAAGAAGCTTCTGATGGTTCAAAATACTTGATATCCTCTTCTCTTAAAGGAATTGAAAGCAAATTTGTTTTTTCATTTAAGGAAAAAGGCATACGGAAAAGGTGTCTAACTGAGATTAAAATGGTATCAATTGAAACTAACTTAAATACATCAAAAGAGTCTAAATTATATTTTTTAATTAATTCTTCTTCAGAAAAGTTCCTTAAAAGTTTTTTCTCTAAAGGTTCCTTAATTTTGTAAGCTATAAAAGAAGCTAAAGTTCTTGCTAAGTCTGGAAATAAATCTTTAGTTTTCTTTCCATCAAGTTCTTTAGGAAAAGCTTCCCATGGAATTGCTATATGAAAACCTTTACCTCCAGAAAACTTTATGCTATATGATTCAACGTTATAATCTTTTAATACTTTAAGAATTTCAAATAGTGCAAGTCTAGATAATTCCAAATCTTTTCCATCAATATCTATAATAAAATCCCAGCCTATTCTTAATTCATTTAACTCTTTTTTCTTCATTTTTGGAGATAACAACATTGGATCCTTCCATCTTTCCTCCGAAATATGAAAAGATATTGCTTTTTGTTTAATCAACTCTAATATATCTCCTTCATTTTGGAGAATAAATGGTCTTTTTCCAAAAGCCCCAGATTCATATCTAAAAGTAAATTCTCTATTCTGAGCTACTCTAACCATCTCAGAAAGTATTTCTCTATTTTTTTGATAAAACTTTAAGAGCTTAAGCCTAATTCCCATAGTAATTCTTCTTTGCTTTTAATTTTCAAAATGTCTTCTTTTCTAATAAATATAAAATCATTTTCTTTCTTCTTATTTGAAATAACAATTGGCTCCACTTTTAATTTTTCCTTTAACTCGTATAACAACTCTTTATATTTTTGATAATAGTTTTCATACGTAAAACCTATTCTTTCTTTTTCTTTCAAAAGTATATTTGCGCAAAACCTTTTAATTTCGTAAACATTGAAACCGAGATCCTTTAGTTTTTTCGCTATCTCCTCTTTTAATGAAATATTAGTATGTAACTTTTCTTTCATATATTCGCTTAGAGTTTTGAAAATATCAAAACCTAATAATTCTCCCAATTTTATTGCTATATCTATTGAAGGATTCGCCTTCCCAAGCTTGTATTTAATTAAAGCACTCTTCGAAATTCCAGTATTATTGATGATTTCGCTCGTTCTCATTTCTCTTATTTTATTTTGAAATCTTTCTTTATTTAGCAAAACTACTAAATCTTTTCCTTGCCTTTTAACAACAAATATCTCTTTTTTAAGAAATTTTCTAAAAGTACTTGGAGATAACACGATCAAATCATATCTTTCGTAAATAATATTATCTTGTAATTTATTTTTCAATTTCTCTGCAACAATTACAGGCAAGGTTTCTAGATATTCTGCTAATACCTTTATTTCATCTGCTATCTCTTTCTTTAAAGCTAAGGCATCATAATAGACTTTTATTACTAATTTCTTTTCACCTTTTTCAGCATAAAAGTCTATTATAGGCAATCCAAAGTAAATAAAATGATAATTTTCCTCTTTTAAAGAATTCATTACATTTAGTATAAGTCTTTCCCTCATAGTAAGTAATTACTTTTAAAAGGGTAAAAAGGTTTGCTACTGAATGTTCTATGAAATTACCATTGAAGATTATGTTAGAGTTGACCCCAAATATTTAGGTTTGCCAAAAAAGGAAGCTGTTCTTCAAGCATTAAAAGAAGAGTATACCGGTAAAATTTCAAAAGAACTGGGTATAGTTATAGGAGTTATAGATGTTTTGGAAGTTGGACAAGGGAAAATAATACCAGAAGATGGAGGTGTTTGGTTTCCCGCCAAATTCAAAATACTAACATTTAAGCCAGAGATACAAGAGGTGGTTTTAGGTATAGTAAACACGGTTACGGATTTTGGTGCTTTTATAAACATTGGTCCGATAGATGCTTTAGTACATATTTCTCAAATAATGGATGATGTCGTTTCTTATTCAAAAGAAGGAGTTCTAATGGGGAAAAATACTAAAAGAGTGTTAAAAGTTGGAGATAAAGTTAGAGCGAGGATTATAGCTGTATCTTATAAAGATCCAACGAATCCGAAAGTAGCATGTACAATGAGACAGCCAGGATTAGGCAAATTAGAGTGGATACAAGAAGAGAAAGAAAAAGCTAAAAAGAAAAAATAAATAAAGTTCTATGCCTAAAGGGGTTAGAGGTAGATTAAAGAGAAAAGCTTGTATTAAATGTAAAGCAGTGGTTCCTTATGATACAAAAGTTTGTCCTGTTTGTGGTTCAACAGAATTTTCAGAGGATTTCGTAGGTTTAGTAGTAATTGTGGATACAGAAAAATCTCTAATCGCAAAAAAGTTAGGTATTAAAAAACCATTTACATATGCTCTAAAGGTAAGATGAATTATATAAGAGTTACAGATTTAGTAGATTATTTAATCTGTCCTAGAAAGGTTTATTTCAAATTGGTATTAGGGTTAGAAGAGGAAAAGAAAGAAGAGATGTTGAAAGGTGAAATAATACATAAGATCTTTGAGGAATTTAATGATAAAGAAGAAGAAATTGTTTATGAGATTCTAGAGCCGGTACCTTATGATAAAATTTACAAACTGTATTATGACGCTTTCCGAGAGACAGTTGATTCGGTTTTAAATTCTTATGAAGAGGAACTAAAAGAGTTTAATTTAAGTAAAGAAGAATTAAAGTTAGAAATTTTAGATCATTTCAAATATGAGATTGAGGATAGGGCAAAGAACGTTTATCAAACCATGAAAGCTTTAGATCTATATGGTATTGAATTATGGGATGCTTTAGAACCTAAGATAAAGTCTGAAGTAGAATTAATTTCGGATGATTTAAAACTTGTAGGAAGAATAGATAGGATAGAGTTTTACAAGGATATAGCAATTCCCGTTGAAATTAAAACTGGAAATCGTATAGGTTTTATTCATAAATTTCAATTGCATGCTTACGCTTTATTGATTAGAGATAATTTCTCTTATTATGACATCCCATTAGGTTACGTTTATTATACAAAATTGAGAAAAAGAAAAGAGGTTAGGTTTTCAGAAAAAATATTCAAGATGGTTATAGAAGTAAGAAACAAGATATGGGATATTATTGAAGAACAGAAGATGCCAGAAGAAAGAAATGAAAAGCTCTGCTCAAAATGTCCATTTAGAGAACAATGCTTGAAATTAAAGGTAAAGTAGAGGCCATATCTTATAGAAATAAAGCTATAAAAGTAAATGGCAAGTGGTACAACGCTACTGAAGATGTTCTAAAGAAAGTTGCAAAAGGAGATATCGTAAAAATCTATGTTGAAGATAACAATGTTATTGATGTTGAAAGATTAACGGAACTTCCAAAAGAAGATAGAATAAAAATTTTGGAAATTGCGACAGAGATTCTAAAATTAACAATACAAACAACACCATCATTTGTTACAGCAGAAGAAGTTGATTTTGAGAAAAATAAAAAGAAGTTATTAAAAGAATTATTTTCTATTGCTGAAGAAATAGAGAAATGGATATTGAAATAGACCTAAATAAGCCCATATATGAGCAAATCTCTGAATTTTTTGAAAAATTAAGGAAATTAAAAGAAAAAAGAGAAAGATTAATTAAAAGAATAGAAGAATTGAAGAAAAAACTTGAAGAAGTTAAGAAAGAAGGTCAAAAAAGAAAAGAGATTAAAAAAGAGAAGAAGGAGTGGTATGAAAACTTTAGGTGGTTTATAACATCTGATGGTTTTCTAGTTGTAGCTGGTAAAGACGCTTTAACAAATGAAATTCTTATCAAAAAATACATGGAAGATAAAGATATTGTCTTGCATGCTGACATTGTTGGTTCTCCTTTCGGATTAATCAAAACCAAAGGAAAAGAAGTTTCTGAAAGCACTATAAAAGAAGCTGCAAAATTTGTTGCAAGTTACTCAAGAGCATGGAGAGAAGGATTGTATGCTATGGAAGTATATTGGGTATATCCAAATCAAGTTTCAAAAAAAGCGCCTTCAGGAGAATATTTACCGAAAGGAGCATTTATGATTTATGGTAAGAAAAACTATTTGACTGTAAACTTAGAAGTTGCTATAGGTGTTGATTCTGAAGGAAATATAATTCATGGTGTCCCAGAATCATTAGATAAGTATGCTAAAAGATATGTTGTTTTAATTCCGGGAAATAAAAAAGCTGATTTTTTAGTTAAAAAAATCTCAAATTTCTTAGGGGTTAAGGATAAAGAATCATTAGAAGAGATTAAAAGATGGATACCTTATGGAGTTGGTGAAATAAAAGATTTTCGTTTAGGAAAGGTAGTAACTAGACAATAATCTTTATAAAGTCTTGTATTATATAGTAGTAGTATGAGAGGGAAGCTGTTACCACTATTAGGTGCTCTAGTTCTAGTACCAGCAATTTTAGCATTGCAGTATACACCACAGGTAGTATCTTATACGAAAGCCGTACCCTCTGCTGAAGACACTGTAACATTTTATTTATATTTACCGAACATAACAAACGTTTCTACAGCGAAACTAAAATTAGAAGTATACGTATATAAATTACCATATGAAGAATTAGTTTACTATACAGAAAAGAGTTATACCGAAAGCGATTTAGGAAAAGTAGTTGCTTTAAGATTGTATCCAACTGAATGGAGCGTACATGACGATGGAATATATAAAGTAGTAATTACAGGTGGTGGCTACATTGAATATACAAATAACACTGTAGAAGGAATTAGCGTTTCAGAAGAACAGTATAATATTTATATAAAACCATACGTAACAAACTACGATATAGACTTAGTAGAAGTTTCACCAGATTTAAGCAAAGTTCCATATATTGAAAGAAAAGAAGTAAGATTATTAGTAACAGTTAGAAATGATGGTTTATTAGACATAGATGATGCTAGAGTATGCTTAGAAGTATTTGATAACTATGGAGGATTAATAGAGAAGACATGTACAAGGTATTTTGATTTGGCATCTGGAGAGAAGAAAACAATAGAGGTAACATTAGATGGTACTAAATTAGAGTATGGAAAAGAGTATACAGTAGTAATTTATGCAGAAGGTGCTGGAGAAAAAGAAGAAAAGACATACAACATAAAAGTAGGATATCCTAACAAAATAGAAGTAGTAGGATTTGATTATTCACCATTAATAGTAAAGCCCGGAGATTATGTATTACTAAGATTTTATATCAAAAACGAGTATAATAAGAACGTAGTAATAACTCCTATAGTAATATCCTATGATCTTAACTTATACAAAGAGTTAGATTCAGTAACATTAGAACCCTTAGAAACTAAGGAAATAAAGGCAGTAATAAAGATACCAAAAGATTATAAGGAACCAACAGTAAACATATTCTTAAAACTAAGATACGATGGTTCTGTAATACAATATACTGGCAAGGTATATGTAAAAACAAAGAAACCTGAAATAGAAGCAATGTTAATTGGTCCAACAGTAATAGAAAAGTCTGGAAAATTAGTATTAAAATTAACAAACTTAGAAGAAGATATAAAGCACTTAATTATTGACGCTTACCTAGAAGGAGGAGTAGTTTCAGTATCTCCATCAGAAGTAGTACTTGGTGGTAAAGGCGATACAAAAGAGGTAACAATAGAAGTAACAGGTTACGAAGAAGGAGAGAAGATATTAAAGATAGTAGTAAGGGATGCTGAAACTGGAAAAGCATATGAAGAAATTACAAAGGAATTAAAGATAGTAATGCCTAAAGCAACAACTATAACAAAAGAAAAACAAGAATTACCAACAATTCCACCACAATACCTATTAGCAGGTGCAGCTATAGTAATAGCGGGTGTAGCAGTATACTTAGCATTAAGAGGACCAAAAGAGGAGAGACCATCTTAACCTTTTAATTTTTTCTTATAGTTCCTTTTTATGGCTAAAAAAGCTTGGGCACCTGAAGGCGTTGAAGTAAAACCAATAGTACATTTAGCTGGAGTAGATTTGGATGGAAATAGACCTGTTTATATTGAATTAACAAAGATAAAAGGTGTTAAATGGATGTTTGCACATGCTGTTTGTATGGCTTTAGGAATAGATAAATGGAGAAAGATTGGTTCATTATCTGAAGAAGAATTAGAAAAGTTGGAAGATGCTATAAAGAATCCTGAAAAATATGGAATTCCCGCTTGGTTATATAACAGAAGAAAAGATCCTGTAGATGGAAAAGATAAGCATTTGGTCGGTGCGGATTTAGAATTCGCAATGAGACAAGACATAAAGAGAGAAATAGAAATTGGTTCTTGGAGAGGATTTAGACATAAAGAAGGTTTACCAGTAAGAGGACAGAAAACAAGATCGCATCACAGAAGATATAAAAGAACGGTTGGTGTTCAAAGACAAAAGAAATAAAACTTTCCTAGTTCTTACATAAAATGTGGAGGCAAAGAAAAACATGGGAAGGTCCTAGACATCCTTGGCAAAAACAAAGATTATTATATGAAAAGGAATTAATGAAAAAATATGGCTTAAAGAATAAAAGAGAAATTTGGAAAGCTGCTACAATTGCAAGAAAAATAAGAAAATATGTAAGACACTTATTCGCTTTAAAAGCCTTAGGTGTTGATGTTTCCAAAGAAGAACAAATAATTTTACAGAAATTAAAAAGATATGGTTTAATTCCAGAGAATGGAACATTAGAAGATGCTTTGAACATTACAGTAGAGACAATTCTGGAGAGAAGATTGCAAACTATTGTTTGGAGGAAGGGGTTGGCAAGAACTCCTAGACAAGCGAGACAATTAATTGTTCATGGCCACATAGTTATTGGGGATCAAGTGATAACCTCACCAAGCTATCTAGTTAAAAAAGAAGAGGAGGATAAAATTACATATCATCCTTTAAGTCCTTTAGCAAATCCAGAGCATCCTTTAAGGAAAGCAATTGAAGGAAAACTTGAACAAAAAGAAGAAACAGAAAAGCAAGAATCTGAAGAAAATAAGGAAGAACAAAAAGAAAATAAAGAATAGTTATTTTTCCCCTTAATGTGATTTTTTCCAAGTTAAATAAGCTAAATAAAAACCTATTGCAAAGAAAATTACTGTTAAAATCCAAAGTATAATAATTATTGTTTTCATTTTAATAAAATCATTTCAATTTGTATTTTTTCTACTTTGTCCTTTTTTATCCTTATCCTCAATAGCTAGTTTAACTGTAAAGTAAATAAGAAGAATAAGTAGCACAAATACTGGGTACTTTAAGTATTCAAGCCACTCATTATTCTTTATTAAGCTTTTTACTTTATATCACTTATGGAAATCAAATACTACCATTTAAAAGATCAGGAATGTTTACTTCCTTGGGAAAAAGAAAAAAGAGAAATTCTTGTTAAAAAAGAAGCTGAGACGGATTGGAAATATGGAGAGGATCCTTGGAAAAGACCAATAGAAAAATTATTAAAATATGCTGTAATAAATTTAGACAAGCCCAAAGGTCCAACTTCCCATCAAGTAGTTTCGTGGGTTAGAGATATAGTAGGAGTTAAAGCAGGACATGGAGGTACTCTAGATCCAAAAGTTACAGGAGTGTTACCAGTAGCTATAGGACAAGCTACTAAGGTTTTAAGGTATCTCCTAACAGCAGGTAAAGAATATGTTACCTTAATGATTTTACACAAGCCAGTACCTGAAGAAAAGATCTTTGAAGCCATAAAGAAATTCACGGGAGAAATTATTCAGTTACCGCCTTTAAAATCTGCTGTAAAGAGAAGGCCAAGAAAAAAGAAAGTATATGATGTAAAAGTAATAGAGATTATAGACAACCGTTATGTTTTACTAAGAATTGCTACTGAAGCTGGGGTATATATAAGAAAATGGGTTCATGATATAGGACAGTATTTAGGGGTAGGAGCACATATGCAAGAACTAAGAAGGACAAAAGCAGGTCCATTTAACGAAAAAGACCCAAATAAACCTTTAGTAACTTTACAGGATATTGTTGATTCTTTGGCTTTCTGGAAGGAAGAAGGAAAAGAGAAGTATTTAAGAAAAGTTTTCTTACCACCTGAAGTTGCTGTAGAGCATATGCCGAAGATATGGATTTTAGATACTGCTGTATCTGCTGTAGCACATGGTGCCAACTTAGCTGTTCCGGGAATCGCAAAATTACACTCCGGAATAAAACCAGGGGATTGGGTAGCAATTATGACTCTAAAGAACGAATTAGTAGCTATTGGGAAAGCTTTAATGACATCCGAAGAAATGCTAGAGAAAAATAGAGGAATAGCAGTTGACGTAGAAAGGGTATTTATCGATAGAAACTTGTATCCGAAAGTATGGAAGAAGAAAGCACAGATACAATAAAGTACACATTTTAAACTCTAAATAAAATTATTAATAATGGAACTAAAGGTAAAGAAGTTAGATCCAGAAGCAAAATTACCTGAATATAAAACTGAAGGAGCAGCAGGTTTGGATTTATATAGTACAGAAGAAGTAGAATTGAATCCTGGAGAAATAAAGGCAATAAGAACAGGTGTAGCAGTTGAGATTCCTAAGGGTTATTTTGGTCTAATTAAGGATCGCTCAGGTTTAGCATTAAAAGGAATACATGTTTTAGCAGGAGTAATAGATGAAGACTACAGAGGAGAAATTAAGGTAGTATTAATTAATTTAGGAAAAGAAAAGATAAAGATTGAAAAACATATGAGAATTGCGCAAATGATTATAATACCATATTTAAGGGTAAGAGTTGTTGAAACAGAAGAATTGAGTGAAACTCAAAGAGGAGAAAAAGGATTTGGCTCTACTGGTCTAAAATAATTTTTAAAGCTAATTTTTAAATTTTTTCTATGGAGACTCCATTTGAGAAATTAGTTCCGCAATCCGAAGGTCAAAAAAGGCTTAAGCAAGCTTTAGAAAGCAAGGACTATGAAATAATAGGAATATTCGGATTAACCGGTACTGGAAAGTCCTTATTCGCAATAACCTACGGAGTTTCTGCAGTAATGAAAGGAGAGTATGATAGATTTATAATTGCAAGGCCAATAGTAGATATAGCAACATCTGAAGTAATGACAACAGCAGAGTTGAAGGAATTATATTTTAAGTTAGCATCAGAATATCTTGAGGATATTTTACCTAGAGAAGTATATAAAGAAATAAAGAAATTAATTGAAGAAGAAAAGGTAGTAATATCTGATCCGTATTACATAAGAGGGAGGACTTTTGATAACTCTATAATATTCTTAGATGATGCTCAGAATGTCCCTCCAGAAGTTTCCACAGAAATCTTGATGAGACTTGGTACTAACTCTAGATTGATAATAGCAGGAGACCCTGTATTGCAGAAGCCTTTGAGCGTAGAAAAGGATGGAGCAACTTTAATGAGAGAAATATTATTAAACGAGGAAAAAGCAATTGTTGTTGATTTAGGATTAAACGATATTACGAGACCTGGTGCTAGAAGGGGAATAAAGATAGCTTTTGAGTTAAAAATGAGAAAGAGACCTCTAAATGAAGAAGAAAGAAAAGTATTAGAATCTATTAATGTTCACGCACCAGACGCTGATGTTGTTACCGTAGTATATGCTAAGGACTTAAAAGAAAAATACGAATTGCCAGAATATACACCAGACGTTTTGATTATAGCTAAAGAAGGACATCAGGGAAGGGTAGTAGGTAAAGGTGGAGAAAGGATTACTAAAGTAGAGCAGGAAACAGGTTACAGAATTAAAGTGGTTGAGTGGAGACTAAACTTTGAAGAAATAATTTCAGCAATACATCCTGTACAAGATATTGGAGATTATATAAAAGAAGTAGATTTCAGGGGACCAGAATTAGTAGTGTTTATGAGAAGGAGATTAGGATCTTTCATTGGGCCTAAAGGATCTTTCATAAGATATGTTGATGGTGTGATGAGAAGGTTAATAGGCGTCGGCGTTAGGGGTTTAATGGAATAAAGTATTTAAATACAATATCTTTATTTTTAATTACGCGGCGGTGCCCGAGCCTGGACAAAGGGGTCGGGCTTAAGACCCGATGGCCTTAGGGCCGCCCGGGGTTCAAATCCCCGCCGCCGCAAGAAACTTTATACGTTTTAGTCATTAATTAAAAAGCCTTATATGCAAGAGTTAAAACTAGAAGAAGTTTTCGAATCTTTACATTCTTCTCCCCAAGGATTATCCGAAGAAGAGGCTCAAAGGAGATTAAAGATTTATGGCGAAAACACCGTTGAAAGAGAAAAACACCAACTATTAAAATTTTTAATTAGAGTTATTTTAAATCCAGTTAATGTAATGATTTTATCTGCAGCTCTTCTATCTTTCTTAATAGGACATATCCATGATGCTTATTTTATTTTATTTCTCTTTATTTTAAACGTTTTCATAATCTTTTATCAAGAATTTAAAAGTGAAAAGTACTTGGAGGAATTAAGAAAGAAATTGGAAAGACATGTTGAAGTTTTAAGAGATGGTAAATGGAAATGGATTCCCGCAAGATATATTGTACCGGGAGATATTGTAAGATTGAATGCAGGTGAAACTGTTCCTGCTGATATAAAAATAATAGAAGCAGAAAATCTTTTAGTTGACGAATCTGCAATAACTGGTGAATCTTTACCTGTAGAAAAAAGTGTTGGTGATGTTCTATATGCTCCAAGCATAATTAAGAGAGGTAAATGTATTGGTATAGTCGTTGCTACCGGAATTCATGCAAAATACGGTCAATTAATAAATTTAGTTCAAACAACGAAAAGCAAAAGCAATTTAGAAAAAACTATATTGAAAATAGGTATTTTCTTAATGATTTTGGCTTTTACACTTATCATTACATCTTCAATAAAATTATTTCTTGAAGGTAAAAGTATTTACGATATCTTACTTTTTGATTTAGCCTTATTAGTTTCTGCTATTCCAACAGCCTTACCCGCAGTTGTCTCTTCGATTCTTTTAGTCTCTTCTTATAATTTAGCTAAAAGAAATATTTTAGTTAGAAGGTTATCCTCTGTATTTGACATAGCTCAAATGAACATGCTTTGTACCGATAAAACAGGTACATTAACTGAAAATAAGATACGATTGGATAAAATTGTTCCAGTAAATGCTACAGAAGAAGAAGTTTTGAAATACGCTTTTCTAGCTTCCGATCCTTCTTCGGGGGATCCAATAGATACCGCAATAGCGGAAAAAGTAAAAGAAAAAAGAATTGAAATAAAGGAAAAAGTAATAAAGTTCGAACCATATGATTCCGTTAGAAAATATTCTTATGCTATTTTAGAAGGAAATGTTGTTGTTAAGAAAGGGAGTCCTGAAAGGTTATTAGAAGAAATAAAAGCTCCAAAAGAATACTACGATATTTTAGATAAGCTTTATGAAGAAGGTTATAGAGTACTTGCTGTAATTAAAAATAACGAACTTTTAGGATTCTTAGCTTTCTATGATCCACCTAGAAAGGATGCCCCTATATTTATTAAAGAGCTCAAGGATTTAGGATTAAAAATTAAGATGCTTACTGGAGATTCTAAAAAGATTGCAATAAAAGTTGCAAAAGAAGTTGGAATAGAAGGACCTGCAATAAGTAGAAAGGAAATGTATAGAATAGCTACAAAACAACATTTTGATTTTATAGCAGAAAGATATAATATTTTTGCAGAAATTTATCCTGAAGATAAATACAGAATCGTTGAAAGTTTAAAGAAAAGGTACTATATAGGAGTTACAGGAGACGGTGTAAATGATATAGGTGCTTTCAAAGTTGCAAACGTTGGGATAGCAGTATATAACGCTGTACAAGCTGCTAAAGAATTTGCAGATTTAATTCTAACAGCCCCAGGTCTAAAACAGTTGGTTGATGCAATAAAGGAAGCTAGAAGAGGTTTCAAGAGAATAGAAAATTATGTGATTTACAGAATAGCGGAAAATATTAGATTTCCGTTCTTTGTAACATTATCTTTGTTTTTATATGATGTAAAGCTTTCTCCAATTTTTATGCTAATGTTAACAATCCTAAATGACATTCCAATAATTGCAGTTGCTTTTGACAATGTTAATTATTCAAGAAAACCTTGCAAATTTAATTTAAGAACAATTTTAATAATTTCATTAATATTAGGTTTTATAGGAGTTTTAAATAGTTTGCTCTACTTATTCTTAATTAAAAGATACTTGCCTCTTGAGCTATTGGAAGCTTTTCTATTTCTAAAATTGCTACTTACGGGACACTTTCTGTTATTTGTTGTTAGAACTAGAGAAGAATTTTGGTTTCAAAATCCACCGAAAGGAGTTCTTCTAATATCTACCATATCAACACAGATCATTGGAACTTTAATAATCTTGTTTCTAATTTTAGAATATTACAAAGCAAACGTAGTTTATTTGTTATTAGTTCTATTCACATGGATCTATGCTTTCTTATGGATGAATATAACAGATTTTATTAAGGTTTTGATCTTTAGAAAAATGTGAAAATAAATGTAGCGGTAATATTTCCAAACAAGAAGCATGGAGGAATTTATTCACTCGGACCTATGTATGTTGAAACTTACTTTAATTTAGATAAAAGATTTGAGGCAAAAAGATATTTTTTAGATGATTTACCAAAAGGAAGACATCATATTTACATTTTTTCCATATCTTATGAATTGGATCTTCCAAAAGTACCAAAGATTTTAAAGAAACTTGGAATACCTCTGAATAAAGAAAAGAGAGAAGAATTAGTTATTGCTGGGGGACCTGCCGTTAGAATAAACCCTTATTATTTGAAAGATATTATTGATTTTGAAATCTTAGGTGAAGCAGAAGCAACAATTCCATATTTATATGATCCTCTATATAATTATTTTAAACATAAAAATAAGGGAAAGTTATTTGAAGAGATAAAAGATATTAACGGTATTTTTATTCCAGAGATAAAAGAAAAGGAAGAACACCCTTATATAGAAAATTTAGACGAAAGTATACATCCTATTTACCAACCCTTACCTAAAAAATTAACGAGGAAATATGTGTTTGGTAATGCTTTTATTTTAGAAGTTGCAAGATCTTGTCCTTTTAATTGCGCATTCTGTGACGTTAAATTTCTGTACAAGAAATTTAGATTTAGATCTTTAGAAAAACTAAAGGAAATAATAAATTTAGGTTTAAAAATTAATGGGAAAAAGAAAATAGCATTGATTTCTCCTACACTTGTCCATCCTAACCTATTTGATCTACTACATTATATTTTAGAAGAAAAGAAAACAAAATTTATGTTACCATCTTTAAGAGCTGAATTATTATTAAATGATAAGATGTTAGAATTTATTAAGAGATCTGGTCAGAGAACTATTACATTAGCTCCAGAAACTGGATCTGAAGAATTAAGATTTCAATTGAATAAAAGAATTCCTGATTGGGTCTTCTTTGAAATAGCTAAAAAAGCTAAAAATTACGGTATTAAAGAATTGAAGTTCTACTTTATTGTTGGGTTGCCGAATCAAGATATGGATGACGCTTATAGAATAGTGGAGTTTATTAAGAAAATAAAGGAATTATTCAAAGGGAAGATTTATGTTTCTGTAAATCCTTTTGTTCCAAAGAGAGGAAGCCTCTTAGAAAATGCTCCTTTCGATGAGAAGAAATCTAGAAAGATGATACAAATATTAAAGAAAGAATTTCGGAAATTAAAAATAAGGTATAAATTTAAGAGTATTAAAACTGCAAAGAAAGAATATTTAATTCAATGGGAACGCCGCCGCGGGGATTTGAACCCCGGACCTGCCGGTATCAACCGCCCCCACCCCGGCTAAAAATTTAAATCTACAAAATAATTATTAAAATGTTTTGGTATATTATTGGGCTTCTTGCTGGAGATGGCTATTTATATGATAGGAAATATCAAATAGGTTGGGTTTTAAATAAGAAAGAGAACGAAATTCAGAACAGAATAATAAATTTTCTCAAGGTATATCAAAGACTCGGATTTGTGAGGAAAATACATGTTATAGAGAGAAAAGATAATAGCGTTGAGATTAAAATTTATAGTAAGAGAATGTTTAACTTATTTAAGAAGTTTTGTGAAGGTAAAGGGAGATATAAAAGGATTTTAATATATCCCAGCGAACTTGTAAAGAAAATTGAGCTGTTCTCTGGATTATTTGACGCTGAAGGTTCAGTAGTTGTATATAGAAATTCTCCCAGAGCATTTTTCGTAACGGCATCAGAATACATTAGAGCTACTTTTGAGAAGCTATTACAAGATTTAAATATTAGATACTACATTTACAACGATAAAAGTTGTTTTAGATTTAAATTAGCAATTACAGATTTGAGAAAAATTAATCATATGAGCATTAAGTTAGCCGGGGTGGGGGCGGTAACAGCTTCGGCCCTTTCGGTCGGCCGCTCTACCGGGCTGAGCTACGGCGGCTTTTTCAATATAACATGTTCAAAATAATTTTAAAATTAATTGAAACCCGGGCCGGCCGGGATTTGAACCCGGGACCTCCGGGTT
>CAZNIQ010000005.1:0-32438 GCA_964573185.1 Candidatus Woesearchaeota archaeon
ATAAAGACCCCTCTAAATAAGAGCCAGAATGTTATACTACAAGACCTTGTGAGAATTGTGAATCCATAAAGAAAATCTCAATAGTCGATGCTCCGGGACATGAAGCTTTAATTTCTACAATGTTATCTGGAGCTGCAATCGTTGATGCTGCTATATTAGTAATAGCTGCTAACGAACCTTGTCCCCAACCTCAAACAAAAGAACATTTAATGGCTTTCAAACTTTTAGGAGACAAACCAATTATTGTTGTACAAAACAAAATAGATTTGGTTACTAAAGAGCAAGCTTTGGAAAATTACAAACAAATAAGGAAATTCCTAGAAGATTTTGGATATAATCCTGATGAAATAGATATAATTCCGATTTCAGCTTTACACAATGTTAACATTGATGTTCTATTAGAAGCTCTAGCAAAATTACCTGTTCCGAAAAGGGATTTAGAATCAGATCCTATATTTTTAGTTTCAAGATCCTTTGATGTAAACAAACCCGGTACTCCTATAGAGAAGCTTGTTGGAGGGGTCTTAGGTGGTAGTTTACTTAAAGGAAGACTAAAAGTTGGACAAGAAATAGAGATAAGACCCGGAATTTACACTGAAGAAGGATGGGAACCATTATATACTTATATAGAATCTATAAGCCAAGGGGGATACCTTGTAGAAGAAGCGAGACCAGGAGGTACTGTTGGTATCGCTACAACTCTAGATCCCTCTTTAACTAAAGAAGATGGGTTAGCAGGGCAAGTAGTGGGATTACCAGGAAAACTACCACCAGAATGGAAAGATGTAACATTAGAAATACATTTGTTTGAAAAAGTTATAGGTACGGAAGAAGAAATGAAAGTTGAGCCAATAAAACTCGGAGAAGAATTGATGCTTAATGCTTACTCTATTGTATCTATCGGAAAAGTAATAGATGTTAAAAAAGATGAAATCACTGTTAGATTACTTAAACCTATTCTAGGATATGAAGGGGATAAGGTTGTTATTTCCAGAAAAATAAAGGGAAGGTGGAGAATAATAGGATATGGCAATATTAAATGAAAAAGATACTTCTGGACACTAATTTTCTTTTAGTTCCTTTTCAATTTAACGTTGATATCTTTTCTGAAATAGAAAGATTGGTTACGGAGAAATTTAAATTGTATACTTTGAAAAAATGTGTTTGGGAATTAGAACATATAATGAGGACTGCTAAAAAAGGAAAGGATCGTTTATTTGCAAAAATGGCTTTACAATTAATTAAAAAATACAACATTGAAGTCATAGATACTCCTTTAGATAAAAAAACTGATGATCTAATTGTTGAGATAGTTAAAGAAAGTCCTAGAGAATGGATTGTATGTACTAACGATAGAGAATTAAGAAAAAGATTAAAGAAATTAGGAATAACTACTATATTTTTAAGGCAGAAAAAGTATTTGGAAATGGAAGAAGCTTAAATTTTGATACCTATATAATCTTATGCCAATAAATGCTCCACCAGAATTCTATGAAATAAAAAAGAAAGTTCTAGAAGCTAAAGATCCTTATGAAAAGCTTAAATGGTTAAATGAGTTATTAAAAGTTGCGCCAAAGCACAAAGGAGCTCATAATCTTTTAATACAAATAAAGAAAGCTATTAAGAAGTTAAGAGAAGAATTGGAAGAAAAAGAAAGGAAAAAAGGAACAACATTTAATCCTTATGCTATAAAGAAAGAAGGAGATGCTACTATAGTAATTCTTGGAGTGGAAAACTCTGGGAAATCTTGGTTACTAAATAGGTTAACAAATGCAAATGTAGAAGAATCAGATATTCCTTTTACAACGGATTTACCGAAAATCGGTGCTTTGCATCTAAATGGCGCTATCATTCAGACAATAGAACTACCAGCTTTTTTTGAATCTAGAGCTTATACATTAATAAGAAACGCAGATTTAATTTTAATACTTCTAGATGCTTCCAGGGATTTAGAGGAACAATATCAAAAAATAATGAAATATTTAGAGCAGGGGGGAATAGAAATAAACAAAAGAAAGCCTAATATAAAGTTTGAGAGAAAATATTCTGGGGGAATAAAGATATATGGTGAACAATTTATTACAGACGCTTCAAAGGAAGATGTTATAAAAGCTTTGCAAGAATTTGGAATATATAATGCTGAAATAACGATATATGAAAAAGTTACATTTGAAGATGTTTTAGATGCTATAGATGGCTCAAAAGCTTATAAGAAAGCTATTTTTGTTTTTAATAAAGTCAAAAATGAAAAAGAAATAGAAGAATTCATTAAAAAGCATAAAATAAATAAGTATATAATTATAAAAGATGAAAAAGATGTTGAAAAATTGAAAGAAAAGATTTGGAAGGAATTAGAGTTGATAAGAGTGTATACAATGGATCATTTGAAAAAGAAAGCAGAAAGACCATTAATTTTGAAGAAAGGGAGCAAAGTAAGAGATGCCGTTAAGAAAATAAATGAAAAATGGTTGGATCTCTTTGTTTATGCAAAAATAAAAAGAAACGGAAAAATAATAAGAGTAGGTTTAGATTACGAACTTCAGGATGGAGATTTACTTGAAATAAAAATAAAATAAATTATTCTGCAACTATTAAAGTAATTGTTTTCTCCACACCATCTAAAGATCTTATTTCATTTAATACAATATCTCTTAGTTTACTAACACTTTCAGCCCTTAATTTTACAACAACATCATATTCCCCGTAAACGATATAAGCTTCCTCAACTTCTGGTCTTTCCTTTAATTTTTTAACTACCTCTTCTTCTTTACCCGGTCTAGTTACGATTAAAACGAAAGCCAGGACCATCATAATTTTTTACGGATACCTTCAAGAATTGCAGCTATTTTCAAGAGAACTATTAAAGATAACCATTGAACTATTCCTATGAACATTAGCCAAGATAAAGTTGCTTGCCATTCAGCCACAGGTAAACCAGCTGTTTGATTCAAGAATTGGGACATCGGACCTTGAATTATAGTTTTTATAGTTAACCAGCCTAGAACCACAACAAAAATCAATGTTATTATGATAACAATCTCTAAAAGGTTCGGTTTCGTAAATTTATACTCCATTATACTTAAAATATTACCTCTCTTAAGAATTTTGTGGTGAAATGTGTGATATGTAAAGAGGCGATATGGAATCCTGTATCTCCTAAACAAGTACTTTCAGAAGCCTTAAATCTTTTATACGAATTAAAAAGATACGATCTTGCTGAAGAATTAAAAAAATATTTTGAAGAATATTTTAAGAATTTGAGAAAAACGTTTAAGATTAGATTTAAGTATATGGATGATACAAAGGATGTTCCTGTTTGCTGGGGATGTCTTTGGGATATTATTTATGACTTCCTTAAGGAGAGAGATGAAAAGATTGCTGAATTGTGGAAGAAGCATTTCTGTCCCTACGGGTTATAAGGTCTTTAAAAACTCTGAAAACAACATATGTAATATCTTTATCAAATTCCCTTACTTTCTCAATCTCATATATTTTGTCTTCAAGCCTACTTAGATAAATATTCCTTAGATATTTTATAATATAAGCTGTAACCTTATTGTTTCTGAAAATTAGATATAAAGCGTGGTTAGGACCTCTCCCAACGACTTTTATTTTTTCTATAGGATAACATTTCATATCTTTAAGAAAAACCTTGGATATAACTACTCCATCTATATCTCCCGTAACAGATGCCGCATATACAACTTTATCTAATTTTGACAGCTCTTCTACTTTGGGAACGTCAGGTCTCGAATATTTCACTAAGCATAAGTAGTACATCTTAAAATTTTATATTTCCACATTTTTAAACTTTCTTATGGTAAAACTGCTTTCAAAAAAGGAGAAAAAAGAATTGAAAAGGAAATTATCATATATTGATGAAGAAATCTTAAATGAAATTTTTGATAAATACGAAAATATCTTTAGAATTGAATTAAAGGACAAAGATTTAATAATATATTATTCTAATAAGCCAATTTTCTTTGAAAAAGATAACAAAGTCTTTCCAACTTTAAATTTAATCTATGATCTAGGATATATATTTTTGAAAGAAGTAAAGGTGGATGAAGGAGCGGTAAAGCACATTTTAAAAGGAGCAGATGTCTTTAGACCAGGAATCACATTTTTTGAGGAAAACATTCAAAAAGAAGATATAGTTGTTGTTGAAGATCCAAAAGAAAAACCAATAGCCATTGGGGTATCATTAGTAAACTTTGAAGAGTTTAAAAATATGGAAAAAGGAAAAGTAATTAAAAATTATCATTACTTAAATGATAAAATCTTTAAGTTTTCTTTGAAAAAATAAATTCTTTAAAATCGAAGAGTATTTCATCCATTTGTTTAAATTAATTTTTCTTTTTTCTAACTCCTTTTTAATAAATTCCAAAGCTTCATAAGTTTTTCCTTTAAAAACTAGGTCAGAATATTTTACTCCTTCTCTTACAACCCAAACTCCTAATGGAACGTAATATTCTTCAGTTACTATTCTAAAAACAACAATGTTAGCTTGTCTTTTTATTTCTCTCAATTTTTCCAATACAGAAAGCTTTGAAGCATAAAAACCTCCATATTCTTCATCTTTTCCATAAATAGTATAACTATAAGGATTATAAATTGATTTTGGCTTAAAAGCTTCTAAGAGTTCAAATCTAAATGTCCCAGGTAAAAATAAAACAAAAAATTCATTTCCAAAGTATTTTTTATAAAAAACATAAGATTTTTCTACTTGTTTATAATTTTTAATTTCCTTTTCAAGTTTTTCTATAAGAATAGAATAAACAGCTGTTATAGCATTTTTTGAAGGAACGAGTTTTCTATTAATATATCCACCAACAAATCCTAAAGAAAGTACCCTAGCTAGGTAAGAATCAGAATAACCTTTATTGTATAAATACCATATTGCTTCTTTTGCTCTTAAAGATTCATTTATTATATAATCTACTTCTTTTGGAATCCTAGGATTACCATAAATATCAATTTTCTTCGCTTTAACGTTCAGAAAAGGTCCTATAGATGTAAAAACAACATTTGGTTTCCTTACCTTAGCTTCTATATCCAATTCCCTTATAGACAATAAATCTTCCTTATATTTTTCAAGAAAAGGATCTTTTCTTTTCCCAATATAAGCATAGGTCTTTCTAATGACGTTTACAAAAGATAGTCTTTGTTTAATAAATTCTTCAATTGTTTTTGGCTTCTCTTTATAAAGTTCTTCAGAAGACAAAATTCCTAAGTTCAAGTAAGGATACGAACCAGTGATTAGGGTATCTGGAGGTGTTATACCTGAAATTTCTCCCTTTATTTTCTTTGAATAAAGTACTTTGTATTTTTCTGCTAATCTTTTTAATCTAACAACACCTACTTTCATACCACTGACGTTACCAATTTAGCTAAATTCCATAAGAACATAGAAGCTGTTGCTGCTACTATGGAATAAAGTACTACTGCTAAAAGCAAATTATACCCTATTAATTTCTTTTCTTTAAATTTATCCAACCCATTTTCAATTCCATTTATGATATATGATAATAAAATTACTAATAAAATCAAGTAAAAACCAATAGCTAATTGTAGTATTGCTGGTGATATCGCTTTTTGAACAGAGAATATGTACAAGATTTCTAGAGGAACATAGGATTCCACATTGGAAGGCAACTGTAGAGCGCTTATCGCTTTTCCTAAAGAAAGTAGAATTGCTATCATCATCGCATCCATTCCTATAATTATACCTAAAACCAAAGGGGCAACAAACTTTGCAACTAAGTTCATAGAAGATAATGTTTCTGCCAATAAATCCTTTATTCTTCTTTCCACTCTCTGTAAATATATCATATATTGTGCTATCACTGCCAATACTTTTGCAGCCGCCTCTGAACCTTTTTTAATATTTTCAACAAAGATTTCCATTACCCCTTTTAGCAGAGAGGAGGGATAATACAATAAGGCTCCATTTTCCTTGTCAAATATAGCTTGCTCCAATGACATTCCTAAAAATTTTACGTTGTAAAAAGCTTTCCCAAAGAATTTTCCTATCTCCTTATTCTTATTCCTTAAATAAATTTCGTAAAACGCGAATTCTGGCGGTATTCCTTCTGACAATCTATTTGCCAATTGAATTAAAATTGAAGGTAATTCGCTTAATAACTTTTCCGTTCTTTCAACAACTCCTTTGACTAAATTATAATAGAAAATGAAAGCATAAGATATAGATAACCCCAAGATTATGATAAAGAAAATTGAAATTAAAATCGATGCAAGATTAGGATCATTTATATTTATTTTTAAAGAAGATAAAAGAATAAGTAGAAACCAAAAAACAAATATACCTGCTAGAATAGATGTGAATTTAAAGTATTTTCCTTTCTTTTTTAGATAATTATAAATATAAGTGTCCTCGTAAGTATTATAAACAGGCCTCTTTCTCAATATATCTTTTCCTATAATTAAAATTGCTAGGGGAATTAAAACATCGTAAATTAATATTAAAGCTATAGGTGGAAAAGCTTCCGTTAATAAAGAACCTATTATAGGTACTAAAGTTAAGGTTAGCATTGGTAAAACCATTCCGAGCATATATAAAACTTCTATAGGATTTTTCAATGAAACAGCGTATTCCATCATCTTATCATATAATCCCTCTAGCATTTCTTCAACAGCTTTATCTAAAAGTATTTTTCTCCTCTCTTCAGAAGGTTCATATAATAAACTCTCTAAAAGTATTAGGGAATTTACAAAGTAATCTGCTTTTCCTTGCCATCTTTTTATATAATCATCTAATGCTTCTTTCAAAGTTTTATATCTTCCTATCGAAACATTCCAATATAGTTTCATTAAATCTAGCTTTAATGGGGGATTTATGTGTTCTAGGGCGAATAAAAAAGCTTTTTCAAGATTTGGATTATATCTCATATACATTGCCATATAAAGGATAAATGGGAGTAGTTGTGCCTCCTTTTTCCTTTGAATATCCGAATATTTCCATTGTAGGTGTAAAAGTAGAAAAGCAATGATTGATACTCCAGCAAGCAAAGGAATTGTAAAATAAAAGATATTTAAAGTTGCAATAAAAAATAATAAAGATAAAAGTAAGGAAAAAATAAGAATTGTTATTATTGTGGAAAATAGTTTTTGTGATGCGCCAAAAAGGTGTGTTTCTTCTATATATTTATCAATATTCTTATCTTTAAAATCTACTTTTATGAAAGAAAAATTATTAACCAAGAATTCCCAAAGTTTATCTACAGTGCTTATCTCGTATTTTCTTAATTCTAAATATTCTTGCGCAACCATTCTTCAAATCTTCTTAAGCATTCATTCTTCTCCGGATACCCCACCTCTTGATACACTTCATCCATTATTTTATGTAACATATCATTGGCTTTAACAACAAAATCTGCTTCTAATAATTCTCTATTACCTGTTCTTTTAGCATAATCCACTAACATCTTTTTAGCTTCTGCTCTTAAAAGGATGTTTTCCCATAATTTTTCCCATGAACCTGCAAATACTTTTATTCTTGAAGCTACAGATTTTAAGATTTCAGAATCCCCATGAATGAGATTTGAAGTTGGTTTCAATTCGTCTTTGTCTACGTCATATATCATTAAATCTACAAAACCCTTTTCCATTAGTGGATCCTTTTCCCAGTGTTTCCTTACTTCTGTTATTCTTAATACTCTCCTATATTTCCTTAAACCGGATGGATCTTTTATAGGATTTGCAATTACTATAATATCAGTTGCTTTAAATGAAGTTTTCGGGACACCCAAATCATTTACAACTCTATCGTAAACTCCATAAGGGCTTTCCGCATGAATAGTTCCCATAACTACATTTGCTAAAGCACCAACTCTCATAGCTTCATATAATGTTACAGCTTCTTTAGATCTCACCTCGCCTATAATTAAAGCAGAGTCACCAAGTCTTAAAGAAACTTTTATTCCATCATCGGCAGAGAGTTCTGAAGTCTGTAAAGATAATGGAGAACGAACTTTCAAAGGTAAAATATTATATCCCAATTTTCTAAAGTAATCTGTTGGAATTTCCAAAACATCTTCAATAGTTATTATTCTAACTTTCCTAGGGATTTCTAGCATTAAAGCAGTTAAAAGAGATGTGTTGTGAGCTATAAAACCGTTTGCAATAAAGTTTTCGGTTTCCGTTTCCAAATCGTAAACCCATTCTTCATATGTCTCTTCAATTTTTTCCACTCTATCAAAGAATAAGTCTGAATTTGCTAATATCTCTAATTTTTCTAAAATTTCCTTTGCTTTTCTAATTCTTTCTTTTGCAATTTTTAATTTTTCTTCTTCATTTATTTCAGTAATTACTCTAGCTATTGCTACAAAATTCCCCACCTTTAGTTCTTCGGCTCTTTTCCATTTCAATTCTCCTTTTTCGTTTACAAGGAATGGATGTTCTGGGGTAACTTTTATTTCAAATCCACTTTTTGTTTTTATTTTCAATAACTTTCCTCCTCTTCTTTTATAAACTGCCTTTACTTTAACTTTCTTTATTTTCAAATCTTTTAGATCTAATCCATAAACATACAAATTTTTCGGAATAGTAACATAACCATCCTCTATTTCTATTTTGCCTTTTTCTAATTCTTTTTCAACCAAATCCTTTATTTTTACAAGCTCTCCTTTTCCATTTAAAATTAAGGTATCCCCTGATACACATTTTCCAGCTCCTCGCGTTCCGGCTATCAAAATTGTCCTCCCCGTGTCTACTAATAAGGATAATAAACCTGCTGCTAGAGGGCTTAACATTTTGTTCTCTATAAACAAAGGCAAGGTCCAAGGCCTAGATCTGTGTCTTCTTAAAGCAAAACCCAGACCTTTTGGACTTAAAGGTTCCATAACGGCGGCAACTCTTGCTCTTACATTGCCTAAATCTATTTCTGTGTCCAATACAGGATTAGCCTCGTCAAATGGTCTTCCAGAAATTAATCTTAATTTTGTAGCCCATGATTCAGCTTCCTTTGGACTTACATAAATATTTGTAATACACTGCTCATAATCTGCATGATTTATAAAGATAGGTGTTTTTCCTAAAGGTGGATTGATTAAAATATCCTGAACCCTTTCATCTTTTAACAAATATTCTAAAATTCCAAAGCCGATGGTATATCTCGTAATAATTTTTGCTAATAACTTTTTCCTTATATTTGGATAGTTTTTCAAGAAGTTTAAAACTAAATTATAGAAATTTTCTCTTAATCTGTACGGATCCAGATAGTCTGCTCTTTTAGGCTGATATCCTATTAAGAATCTCCTTACTTGTAGCATCGCATTTACCTCTTCCGTTGTCAAGAAAAATTCCGGTGGAAAAATATAGTATCTATTTGAAACTTCGTAAGGTAAAGAAAATATAATTACTTCTGCATCATCCACTTTATAACTTTCTAAAATGTTTGCCTCTTCAGGAATACTTCTTATTAATGATAAATAAATAAAAGAAGGCTTTATATCGGGTATGAAAAGCTTTCTATAAATTAACCTATCCCCAGGAACGTATCCATCTAGATAGACTTCTATTCTTTTATATACTTCTGTCTTTTGAAATAACAATTCAATATAGCTTATTAAGTCGATTAACTCTTTTAATCCTATCTTTAATTCTATATCTTTTGTCTTCTCGTAATATACTTCCAATTTTCTTTTATATCTCTTTAATTCAACTAATGTGCCTATAGGATCGTAAGGATATTTTTTAAGGATATCAAGAAGATTTATTCTTTCAGTGTATGCAGCGTCTAATTTATTTAACTTTGAAAAAACATTTTGTATAGCATTCCATATAGAAGCCAACTCCTTTAGATATTTTATTTGAGAGGCCGAATATTCAAATATATCGTATTGTTCAATAATTATTTTATCAAACTTTTCCTTTGAAAAAAGATCAATTATGAAAGCCATTAACTTCGGATTTTCTTCTAGCAAAGGTATCTCTGGTTGCTGATTTAAATTAATATATAACACTTTTTCCCCATGTTCAAGTTTAACATCATATTGAAACATACCTATAAATATTCTTTTTTCCAAAATTTAAATAATGCTTGATATTGTTAAGCGTATTAAATATATAGAAGAAAAACTCGATGCGTTAAATCAAAAAGTCTATGCTTTTGAAAGAGATTATCAAAGAGATCTAAATGAAATAAATGAAAAACTAAATAAGGTAAATGAGGAGTTAAGTTTTCTGAAAAAAGAGTTAAATGAATTAAGAAAAAGAATTGATGCTTTGATTATAAGACTAAAATTCTTTGCTACAAAAGATGAGGTAAAAATGATACAGAGATACCTAGAATACTTTACGCCTCTAGGTTTTGTTACGGAAAATGAGTTAAAAAGAGTCCTGGAAAAATATGTCACTAAAGAGGAGTTAAATAAGATAATTAAAGAAATAAAACAAATAATAAATAATGCTTCAGTTGTTCAAGAAGAAGAAGAATGAATTAGAACTTCCACCTTTAGAACAGACACAACAGGGTACTCAGCAATTAGGACAAGACATTACCCAAACATTTAATCAAAATATACAACAACCAATGTTTCAAGAGCAACCACAAATAAATTATGATTACCAGTATCAAACAAATTACAACTATAATTGGGAAGAGTATTTTCAATCTTTAGTCGAAAAAATAGTTAGTGAAAAATTACAGGAAGTAAGAAGAGAAATCGATGAGATAAAAAAATCATTATCAAAGTACGATGTTGAAATTTCTTCTTTGAAAGAGAAAATAAATAGTATTGAGAACAAGTTATTAGATTTTAATAAGATATTAATAGAAAAAACAGAGCATTATGATAAAACTGTTAAAGAGGTTTTAGCAGAAATAAAGGCATTTCACAAATTAATGCAAGATTTCTTACCAACGTTTACAGATGCTGTTAAGGAATTAAGGGAAGTTATTTCTAAGCTTGATCGGATTTCTCAGCAATTTCGTCCTTAGGTTTTAATATCCCTTTTTCAATTAATTTATCTAAAACTTTTCTTATTATCCTTCTGAAAACATGCCTTTTATGTAAACCTCCAAGTTTCATTGCCGCCTTCCTTATGGAACCCTCTTGAATAATTAAATTCAAATAGAATTTTTGCTTTTCTGTCAATTCATTAGATAAATGTTCTAAAGCTAATTTTGCTACTTTTACAGGATCTATTTCAATACCTTTCCAAGCAAATTCTTCTGAAAATATTGGTTTTTCAAATTTTTCTATCCACTCAAAATGTATTATCGTTACCCAATCTTCGGATTTTAACTTTGGATAATGTTTTTTCAATGCTTCCTTTAGTTTTTTCTTTGATTCGAAGCCATCTAAAAAAGCATCTTCATCAGTTAGATCTTTTACCTGCTTATATTCAACTTTAGTAATTTTTGCCTTCCCTAAAACATATCCCCCACAATGTATATAAACTACGTCCCCCGGTTTATATTCTGTTACCTTTCCCAACCTTATAGTTGCAGTTTTTAAACCTGAAAGAAGTTTGTCCCAGTATTCTTTCTGAAATTGCAAATGTTTTGCCACTACTCTAAAAGCTTAGATAAAAAGTTTTGGAACTTTTCTATTAGCAAATCTATTGCTAAAGGTATTATTTTCTCAGCGGAGTAATTTCCATAGGATTCTACTACAAATATATATTTTCCATTTGGTTTAAACTTTATTTTATCTGGATTTACAGATTCTATCGCATCAAGAAAAGTTCTATCATATTTTTTCTCCTCAGGAACAATTATTCTATTTCCTTCAATTTTTACTCCTAATTCTTCTAGTATCCTTTTTTCTTCTTCATTTAGTTCCTTTACTACTTCTAATTCTCCTAATTGATAATAATAAGCCCAGCCGGGAGACCACTTAGCATGCTCTTTTCCTTTACCCATTACAGCCTCCATCTCAATGTCTATTCTTTGTCCTTTTTCTAACCAAACTATTGGGATTTCTGGATAAGGAGTATAAACCCTAGGATCTTCTATTTGAATATCTTTTGCATAAACCCAACCAGGACCTTCTTTTTTCAATTTCATCTTTACTTTAACCTCATTTACTTTTGTCACAAATTCTTCTGGGGTATGAAATGGAATTAGACCTAATCTGTGTGCTAAAAACTCATCCCAAAGAACAGAAGTATTATCATAAATATATACGTCTTCTATTGCTAGAGTAGGAACTTCCTCTAAAATGAACCTTCTTATAGTATTTAAAAACAAAGGATCGACTCCTTCAACAAGTATCTTAATTTTATAATTTTTCTTATCTTTATCTATAGCGTATTTATCAGCTTCTATTGAAAGAACTTTTATTTTCATACTTCAGGCAAAATAACTTGTCCAGGAACTTCTATCTTATCTCCATATAACTCTTTCCAAACTTCATAAGCTGCTTGATCTACCAAAGCTTGTCCTTTTGGTGTTACTACTCTTCCCTTCTTTGGTTTATCTACCCATTTTATTAAACCAGCCTTTTCTAATTGTTGTAAGATCGTTCTAACTATTTTTCCAGAACCTTTTACAAAATGTTCTGGATCGTATCCATGTCTAGGTTTCTTTTTACCACCATATCTTGTTCTTAACCTTTCAACGCCTACAGGACCATGTAAATAAACTTGTCTTAAGATAGAAGCTGCTCTTAAATACCACCAAACTTCTGGTGGATCATCTGGAGGTCTTTCATTTGCAGGAGATGTCTTAACAAATTTAGCCCATTCTGGAGGTTTTATTTCTGGAAACTGCTTAAGTTTTTCAGCTAACTTCTGGACTAATAGGTGTCCTGGAACATCATATGCAGTAACCATAGGGTTTTGTTAAAGGGCAGATTTAAAAAAGTTAGGACGTGCAAAGGAAATCTTCTAAAGAGGGTTTGTCATGTAGGTACTTCTTAAAAAGTTCTATAACTTTTCTTTCATATTCAGGAAGTCTAGGATCGTTAGCATTCAATGGTATTTTTTCAAAGTTCTCGCTTCTTACTATATGAATAACAGGACCAGCCCCTGTTTCTATATAATCCAAACCCCTAAATTCTCTCGGATTTTTTATCATATATGAAACTCTTACGTCATAGCCGATGTTTAAGCATTTGTTATATTTTTCTAGATCTGCTCTCAAAGCAAATGGAGAATCTGGTAAAGGAACTACATCTTGTATTTTAGTTCCAATTATCGTATCATGTTTTAGGATTGCCAGTTTCCACCCATTTTCATATTTGTAACATACATAAACGTAACCTATATCAGAAAGCTTTGGTTCGGCACTGCTACAAATCAATATATTATCGAAATCTTCACGCTTCCCAAAAAGATTAGAATAAGAAACGCTACCTATTGCTGCTAATACAAGAGCACTACCTACTATCTTTAAAAAATCTCTTCTATTCATCTTCATAGGGTTAAGTATTCTTATTTCTTTTTAAAGCTTTTTATAGGAAACCTATATATCCTTCCACAATTCAAGCATGTATAGATAGCTCTTCCATTTCTTATCCTAACTCTTAACGTTTTCTCAGGAATCCAAAAAGTCAAACATTTTCTGCAAAATCTTCTTTTTATTTCCTTTGGTAACTTTATATGATATTTTAATTTTATTTTCCAGAGAATATAAATATATCTATTTGCCAACTCTAAGTTACCTTTCCTAGCCTCTTCTACAGCTTTTTCAAACAAAATTTTTATTCTTTCTAGAGCTATCTTCTTTTCCTTAACTTTTCTCGACATATTTTAAAGCTAAAGAAAGTAAAGCTATAGAGGTTCCTAATAAAGCTAAATCGTAAGCCCCAATTCCTACTGCCATTCCAATTGCTGCTGTAATCCATAGAGAAGCTGCAGTAGTGAGACCGATAACTTTATGCTCTTCTTTTAGAATAGCTCCTCCTCCAATAAAACCTATGCCAGCTAAAATATAAGCTGCGATCCTTGCTGGGTCTGCACCAATTTTTCCAAAGTATTCATAAGAAATAAGAGTAAAAATGGTAGTACCTACACCAACTAGAATGTGTGTTCTTAATCCAGCAGGTTTTTTATGTATCTCTCTTTCTAAACCTAAGAGAAAAGAGAATAGAAAAGATAAAACTAGCTTAATAAAATGTTCTGGATTAAAGAAGAAAAAGAAGTAAATTAATAAAAGAAGAATGCTGATAAACATTGATAGTTGATCAGCATTCATCATGATTGGCGGGCGGACGGCTTCCGCCGATTCCCGGCGGCCTGCGCCGCCAGTACTACGGCGGACGTGGCCCGGCTTAACTTCCGTGTTCGAAATGGGAACGGGTGTTTCCCGGGCACTTTGGCCGTCCTACCCGCCGAAAGGGTATCTAAATATACATTTTTAAAAATTTCTATCCACTCATTAAAGATGACAACTTTATGCCCTACCGTGAACTTTAGAAAATATATAAGAAGTACATTAGGAAAATACTATAAAACGGAATTTGTTAGGCTCTTAGAGGAATGTCAAACTCTTGAGGAGATTATTCAAACCTTATTAGAACATAACGTACCTCCAACTTACGCTGAGACTTTAATAAAAAAAGAACTCTTGATTCCGGTAGACGGTGTATGTATCGAGCAGCTTGGAGGCTATATTCTAAGAAGAATGACTGCATATATAAATGATGAAAAGAATAAATATTATGCTACTTTGATTTTAAGGAAAATAAAAGACATTATGAGAGAGAAAGGAAAAAGATGTATTTCGTATGAAGAACTAGAAGAAACGTTAAACCTTTTAGGATATCAAAAATTAGCAAGAGATATAATAAGATCTATAAAAACATATGTAAGCTTTATCTTAAACCATAATAGGAAAGCACGTAATTTTTATCAATATAATAAGCCTGAATAATTTTTGTGAAAATTCTATAATCTCTAATACCAAGCTCAGCTAATTTTCTTAAAAGTCTTGCTCTTATTTTTAATTCTTCCCAAAGTTCTTCCTCAGAAATCCCGTATTCCTTTGATATTTTCTTAAAAACATAAGAAGTCCCATAAAATTCAAAAGTGTTTCTTGCAAAATTATATCTGAAAGGAACATTATATTTTACATCACCATTTTGATATACTTCCATAATTTCATAAGTTTCTTTTAAAACTCTTCTTATACTGCCAGATTTATCTTTAAAATGAATCATAGAAGCAACAATATCTAAAAGTTCAACTAAAGAAGGTGGTAAATTGATTGGGGGTGTTATTAATCTTCTAACAACCGCTTTTACATCTGTTGCGTGCATCGTACTTAAACAAGCATGTCCGGAAGCCATTCCTTGAAATAAAACGTAAGCTTCTTCACCACGTATTTCACCAACAACTACATAATCTGGACGCTGTCTAAAAGAAGCTTTTAACAAATCAAATAAAGAAACTTCTCCATAGCCAGATAAACCAAAAGCGGGTCTTGATACAGCTGGGATCCAATTCTCATGATATAATTGAATTTCTCTTGTTTCTTCTATTGTTACAATTCTTGCAGTAGGCGGAATAAACATTAGAATAGCATTAAGAAATGTAGTTTTACCTGCAGCAGTTGGCCCTATAACCAAGATATTTCTCTTATATTCAACAGCTAGCCAGAAATAAGCAAAGATTTCAGGAGTTGCCGTTCCATTCAAAATAAGGTCTATCGGTGTTAGGGGTTCCTTCCTAAACTTTCTTATAGTAAATGTCGGACCCCTTGTAGTGATATCAGAAGTATAAGTTGCGTTAACTCTGGAACCGTCTGGAAGTGTAGCATCTAAAATAGGCTCAGCATAAGAAACATATCTACCAGCCCTTTGTGCCATTTTTTCAATTAACTTTCTTATTTCTTCTTCATCTTTAAATATAATATTTGTTCTCAGATTACCAAAAATCCTATGAACTACAAATACTGGAATATTTACTCCAGAACATTCTATATCTTCAATAAAAGGATCATGCATTAAAGGTTCTATTGGTCCTAAACCGATAAAGTCTCTAAAAATGTAATACATTATTTTATTGTAAGATTCGTCTGGAAGATCTATTCCTAATTCTGACATAACGAATTGAACGTTATCTTCTAGATATTCCAAAGCTTTTTTTACGTCTTTGAATCTCGAAAAACCAACATTTAAAACTTCTTTTAACCCCTCCTCTATTAATTCTAAAGCTTGTTTTTCTGTATCTGTTAATTTAGGTTCAAGTACGAAATAAATTAAATCTCCTAGTTGAGGAACGTATTTTATTCTTGCATAAGCATAAGGATAAATTAGAGGATAAATTACATCTACTTGCTTTTTGTCAGCGAACTTAGGAATATTTGGAATAGGCGGTGAAAGATCAATATAGAATTTTGGCATTATTATTTTAAGCCCGAACGTATTATTAAAAGTTATAATGCAAAAGTTTGTTCAAGAAACCTTAAAGGAGATTAGAGAAATTCATATTCTTCTATATAAGCTCAAATTAATTAGAGAAAAAGAAAAAAAACTGAAAGAAGAACTTAAAGAGATAGAAATTTTGTTTAAAAGAGGTCTAATTGGAGATAAGACATATAATAAATTAAAAAATGAAATTGAGGAAGAAGTAAGGAAAATAGATGATAAAAAATATTATATTATAAATAGAATTTTACAGATAATTGATGATATTGATAATAGAATAAAATTCTTGCTCGAGACTCGAGAAATATCAAAAGATAAATGGATAAAAGAAAAGATAGATAAAACATTAGAAATCATTCATAGAGAGATTAAAAAAGAAAATATATCCAAGCCTGTAGTTCAAAGAATAAAAGAACTAAAGTATAGTATTCCTAGAGTTCAAATAAATATTCGACCAAAGATAGCAAAAGGTAAAATAGAAATAGAAAAGAGAAAACCAAAGCTTTCTAGAGTTGCAGTAAGATTATACCAAGAATTAAAGAGAAGAAAAGAGGAAAGGAAAAATGTTTTGAAAAGAAAGGTTATTATTGTTCATAAAACTAAAAAGCATAGTACTATTAATATATTTGAAAAAATAGCAAATAAGTATTTTGGCGGTCTCGCTGATTTCATTATAAAAAACTTTCCGGATTTATATGCTAAATTCTATGAAGTTTTAAGGAGATCTGGAATTAAAACTTTATCCAAGACATATTTTGCATTAATGTTGTTCCTAACAATTATTGTTTTTATTTTCTCTTTAGTAATTGATCTAATACTACATATATTTGTATTCAAATCTTTCAATCCTCTTTCCTTCTTCATTTTTCTTATATTAATAACTTTGTTTTCAATTCCTTTAACTATTGCTATATTTTTGATTTATCCTTACATCAAAGAGAAAGAGAGAAGAGAAAATATAGATGCTGCTTTACCTTTTGCTCTAGTTCAGATGTCTGCTATAGCGTCAGCAAACGTTTCCCCATATGTAATGATAAAAGTTATTGCAAATACTGAAGAATTCAAAGATCTTTCAGATGAGTTAAAGAAAGTCATAGAATATATTGATTATATGGGTTATGATCTTACTACTGCTTTAAGAATGGTTGCAGAGGAGACTCCCTCATATAAATTAAAAGATTTTCTAAAGGGTCTAGCATCTATTATAAAATCCGGTGGAAATGTTGCGGAATATATTAAAGAGAAAGCATTAGATGCCTTAATACATTATAGAACTGAAAGAAAGAAATTTATACAAGCTTTACAAACTTATTCTGATTTATACACCGGTATAGTTGTTGCTGCTCCTTTATTTTTCATAGCTACATTAGCAGTTTTACAAACAATGGGTGGAAAAGTTTTTAACATAGATATCTCAAAGGCAATTTTCTTCGGAACATATGTTTTTATACCCTTAATTAACATTTTGTTTTTGCTATTTATTCATATAACCCAGCCAAAAGGTTAAACTGAACGAGCAGAAAACAAAACTATTGCCAATCCTGCTAAGAATATAATAATTGCAGAGTAGCTTTCTTTTAAGAACATCTTAATTTGCCAATACGTTTCAAATGACACTCCAAATAAAGACAAAATCCTATAGAAAGTATAAGAGTTTGTAAAAGTATCAATAAGTAGAATAATCCCAAGAATTAACAAAATAATCCCTAGGAATCTTATGGGATCTGTAAATGAGCGCATGCGGCGGCCGGGATTCGAACCCGGGTCACGGGCTTGGAAGGCCCGCATCCTGCCGCTAGACTACCGCCGCTTATAAAAATATGTTTTTAACGTTAAATTTTTATTCTTTCTTTTCCTCTTCCTCCTTCTTTTCTTTCTTTATAGCTAATGCTGCTTTGGAAATGATCATGATATCGCCAATAGCCCTTACTAATTGATGTGGAACAATTACCCCTTTTATTCCTTCTTGTAATAATTCAGGATATGCTATTCTAATTTTCCAACCATAAATTCTATTTTCCTGTAATAGTACATCCTCTACTTCCCCAAAAAAATCACCCTCATCTGTATATACTTTCTTCCCATACATCTCAGACACTCTCCTAAGTTTAAGCATACTATTGATACCTCTTACCTTTTTATAAATTTCACTGAAAATAATTTTAATGCCAAGTGATGATAAGAAGAAACCGGAAATAAGATTAAAGGTTGCAGAAGCTAGGCAAGAAGATGTTTACAAGGGTATAGTTCGTATAGATGCTGAAGCCATGAGAAAAATAGGAGTAAAACCCGGGGATGTAGTTGAAATAGAAGGAAAAAGAAAAACAGTAGCCATTGCTGAAAGATCATATCCTGAAGACGTAGGATTAGGAATAATAAGAATGGATGGTATTCTAAGAAGAAATGCAGGTGTTTCTTTAGGTGAATATGTAACTGTAAGGAAAGCTGATGTTAAAGAAGCTAGAAGAGTTGTAATTGCTCCCGCACAAAAAGGCGTTTATGTCGAAATTCCACCGGAAATGGCAAAGCAAGCTTTACTTGGAAGGCCTCTAATGAAAGGAGATTTAATTGTTCTAGGGGGATACAGAAGAAGGAGGAGATATTCTTCAGATTTCTTTGAAGATATATTTTCTGTATTTGAAGAACCTTTCTTTACCGGTTTTGCTGAAACTAAATTCATAGTTGTAGATACACAACCTAGAGGACCTGTAATTGTAACAGATATGACAGAAGTAGAAGTATTGCCACAAGCCGTTGAAGTTAAAGAGGAAATTCCAGAGGTTACTTGGGAAGATATTGGTGATATGGAAGAAGTTGTGAGGAAAGTTAGAGAATTAGTTGAGTTGCCTTTGAAACATCCCGAAATCTTTGAAAGGTTGGGAATTGAACCTCCAAAAGGGATATTGCTATATGGTCCTCCGGGTACTGGTAAAACACTCCTAGCCAAAGCCGTTGCAAATGAAACAGGGGCCTACTTTATTGCCATTAATGGACCAGAGATAGTTTCAAAGTATGTCGGTGAATCCGAAAGAAGATTAAGAGAAATATTTGAAGAAGCTCAAAAGAATGCTCCTGCGATTATATTTATAGATGAAATCGACGCTATAGCTCCAAGAAGAGATGAAGCTGTTGGTGAAGTAGAAAGAAGATTAGTTGCACAGCTTTTAACCTTAATGGATGGTTTAAAATCTAGAGGAAAAGTTATAGTTATAGCAGCAACGAACAGGCCTAATGCAATAGATCCTGCATTAAGAAGACCCGGAAGATTTGATAGAGAAATAGAAGTTCCCGTACCAGATGAAAGAGCCAGATACGAAATACTAAAAGTTCATACAAGAAATGTTCCCTTAGGTAAAAAGATTGTAGAGAAAACACCTGATGGTAAAACAGTAGAAAAGTATGTATTGTTAACTCCAGAAGAAAGAGATCAATTGTTAAGAAAATTAGCAAAGATGACCCACGGTTACGTAGGTGCAGATCTAGCTGCTTTAGTTAAAGAGGCTGCAATGAATGCTATTAGAAGAGTATTACCAGATATACTTGAAAGAGAAGAAGGGCCATTACCTCCAGAAGTACTAGAGAAGTTAGTAGTTACTGAAGAAGACTTTATGGAAGCTTTGAAAGTGGTACCTCCATCTGCAATGAGAGAAGTTTTAGTAGAGGTACCTAACGTTAGATGGGATGATATTGGAGGATTAGATGAGGTTAAACAGATGTTAAAGGAAATGGTTGTTTGGCCTTTGAAATATAGAGAGATATACAAGAAATTGGGAATTGAACCTCCAAAAGGGATATTGCTATATGGTCCTCCGGGTACTGGTAAGACTTTGTTAGCAAAGGCGGTGGCTACAGAATCTGGAATGAACTTTATAGCAGTAAAAGGTCCAGAAATTTTATCGAAGTGGGTAGGTGAGTCAATTCCCGGAGATGAGAAAGTTTTAGCAAAGATAGATGGAGAAGTAAAACTAATTGAAGTAGAAAAGTTATATGAAGAATGGTTAAGAGGAAAAGAAATAGAAGTAGTATCTGTTGTCGATGGAAAAGTAAGATGGTCTAAGATAGAAAAGATTTCAAGACATCTAAGAACTTCACCAGTAGTTGAGATAATTACAGAATCTGGAAGAAGAGTTAAGGTTACTTTAGATCATTCTGTATTCACTGTTAAAGATGGAAGAATAATTTCGGTTCCTACTTCAGAATTAAAGGAAGGCGATTGGATTGTCTTAATAAATAGAATACCGTCTGGAGATAAAGAAGAAATAGCGGGGATAAAAATAAATGAAAATATTGCAGAACTAATAGGTTTATATATAGCTGAAGGAGATATAAATAAAGACTATGTAAGGATTCATACGAAAGATTCTGAAATAATAAAAGAAATAGAAAGGATAATAAAAGAGGAAAAGCTTGAAGGAAAGTATTATGAAAAAGATGGTTCATTCTGGATAAAGACGAAATGGTTCGTAGAATTATGCAAATTATTCGGAGTAGGAGCTAAAAACAAAAGATTAGGACCTGCTCTATCTTTAAAGAAAGAATTATTAGCTAAAGTGTTGAAAGGATACTTTTCTGGAGATGGAACATTCTACTTAAAGAACCATAAAAGATCTGGAACAATAGAGGCAGTAACTGTAAGTAAAACTTTAGCTGAAGAATTATTAATAGCTCTATCAATGTTTGGTATATTTGCAAGGATAAAAGAAAGGGTAAATAGAGTAGGAAACATTGAATATAGGATTCTAATTGGAAGGACAGAACAATTCAAGATTTTCTTAGAAGAAATAAGATTTATACAGGAAGGAAAGAATAGAAAGCTTAAAGAATTTATAAAGAGTAGGAAATGGACGAGAGGCAAAAGAAATATACCAGCAGAACTAGTAGGAAAGTTGTATGCTGATATGGAGGTAGAATATTATTCTGATAGGGTTGTTCAGAAAGCATTAAAGAAAGTATTGCTAGAAGATTTGTACTTCGATAAAATAAAGGAAATAAGAGTCCTAGAGAGGGATGATATGTATGTTTATGATGTTGTTGAAGTAAAGGAGGGGCATAATTTTGTAGGAGGACAAGGTTTCTTATTGCATAACTCTGAAAAAGCTATTAGAGAAATATTTAGGAAGGCTAGACAAGTAGCACCATGTGTTATTTTCTTTGATGAAATAGATGCTATTGCTGCTAGAAGAGGCTCTGAAACTTCAGGAGTCATAGATAGAATTGTAAACCAGTTATTAACAGAAATGGACGGTATTACTACAAGAGGGGATGTTGTTGTAATAGCAGCAACTAATAGACCCGATCTGATAGATCCTGCTTTATTAAGACCCGGAAGATTTGATAGATTAGTTTATGTCCCACCACCAGATAAGAAAGCTAGAATCGAGATACTAGCAATACATACTAGGAACACACCACTAGATCCTGAATTTGACAAGAACTTAGAAACTCTAAAGAAGAAATTAGAGGAAATTAAGAATAACGAGGAAATGTTAAAGTTCTATAAGGTATCAAAGGAAGACGTAGAGAAATGGCTAAGAGAGTTAACAGATGCGAAGAAAGCTTATGAATTGTACGAGAAAGATAAGAAATTTAGATATGTTGCTAATGCTTTGTTGATCTTTGAACCTATTGCAGAAAAGACCGAAATGTACTCCGGTGCTGATCTAGCAGCACTTGCAAGGGAAGCAGCATTAACAGCATTGAGGGAAAGATTAGAGTACTATAGAAACCAAGGTTTATCCGAAGATGAGGCATTAGCAAAAATAAAAGACGAGCAAATAAAAGTAAAGTTAGAACACTTTGAGAAAGCATTACAAAAAGTAAAACCATCTATTACAAAAGAAATGCTCGAATATTATAAAGCTTTTACAGAATATATGAAAGGAACGTTTAGGAAGGAAGAAAAAAGAGACAAAAGATCTTACCTACTTTAACCCCAGATTTCCTTTTTAGCTAATCTTACGTCTTCTTCTTGAACAGTTTTTCTTCCAGCGTGCTTTGCTAATTCAACTGCTCTTTCAGCTATCTTTTCAGCAATTTCAATTATAGTTTCTACAAATACTCTCTTTGCTTCTTCAGATACTCTCTTTGCTCCAGCTTTTCTTAAAATTCTATATAGAGGGGCAACAGGTAACTCGTACTTTCTCCTCGCCATAGAACATAACTATTCGAAGGGGGATTTAAACATTTTGGAGTACATTTTGGTCTCAAAGGATACGTGAATTTATGAACAGCAGTCGTTAATCCTCTTCGGGGAACACGTAAACTCTATCTGAAATTAAAACGGTTTTTTCATGTTGGGACACTAAGCCTCCTGACTTTTCAACAAGTATAGGATATTCATAAAGAATATCTAACTTTTTCATCAAATTAATAGCATAATCTACCTGATTTTTTGGAAAAATTTTGTATAACCATCTTTTTGCAAATGGTAAAGTCTTGTATTCTTTTATTATATAATCATAAATTTTTCTAGCAATTCTATCTCTTGGAGCTTTAAGATCCATTATCTTTAGAATTCCAGAAGGATTTCCATCTTTAACATAGCCAATACCATTAGTTGCAAAGGGTTCTATAGCATATAATCCTTCTTCTAATTTTATTTTTGATTTATTATTGAAATTTGGTATAGTTAAACCTGCATGTAAATTATATTGTTCTATTTGATGTCCCGAAAGATTATATATTGGGTTTAAATTATATTTTTTTATAGTTCTCTCAATAACGTCTCCAATTGCCCACAATTCTACTCCTTTTTTTATTACTTTCAATGCATTTTCCAATGCTTCTTTTGACGCTTTTATTAATCCTTTATGATCCCCCAAATCTATAGTTATAGCTGTATCAATGATCCAACCATTTATATGAACTCCTATATCAATTTTAACAACATCTCCTTCTTTAAATGCTGATTTATCATCAATACTTGGTGTATAATGCGCAGCAATATCATTTATTGATATATTTACTGGAAAAGCAGGTTTACCTCCTTCTTCAATTATAAGTCCCTCTATTTTTTCAGCAACCTCTAATAAAGATACTTCAGGTCTAACTAGCTTTTTAGCTAAATTTAAAGCTTTAGCAGCTATTTTTGATGCTTTTTTTAAATCAGCTAGGGTGACTCTCTTCATTTTTCTGAGCCGGTGGATTTCATCACATACCTATACCAACAAGCTGTTTCTACATCTTCATTAAAAGATAATAGAGCTCTTATGCTAAAATAAACGTTATCGGCTTTATATGTTAATTCTCTCCCTACTGCTACGAGGGATGCTGTTAAACTATCTCTGAAAGATAATATATTATCTTCCGCTTCGTACTTTACTTTCAATCCCAAAGTTCTATCGCTATCTAAAGTCCCATCAATTTCTACATAAAGTTTATTCCCTTTCTTTTGAATTTTGATGTTCCCCTTTGATTCTAAATATGATGTAATTAGTGAATAAGGGAAATTCTTCATTAAATCTATTGCTAATACCTTAATAAATAATTCGTTTAAGAACAAGTTTATCAAATCCTCAAGGTTCTTTTTTGTACAATATAGAACTACTGAAGACATTTATATTTTTAGGAAAAGGTATTTAAATGATGACACCACCCGTGACTGAAGATGATGATATGGGCATTTGCTGAAATTTTAAATACAAGTTTTAACATTATATAAAAATGAAAGTTACGATTTCTGTTATAAAAGCAGATATCGGTTCTTTGGTTGGGCATCATGTGGTACATCCGAAACAAGAAGAGGTTGCTAAAAAACTTTTAGAAGAAGCAAAGAAAGAAGGAAAAATTATAGATTATCATGTAACGCATGTTGGGGACGATTTAGTTTTAATTATAACACATACGAAAGGAGAAGATAATTCAGAAATACATGGATTGGCTTGGGAGGTATTCAAGGAAGCGGCGAAAGTAGCAAAGGAATTAAAACTCTATGCTGCAGGGCAGGATTTATTATCTGATACTTTCTCAGGAAATATAAAAGGATTAGGACCAGGTGTTGCTGAAATGGAAATTACAGAAAGACCTTCCGAACCAATAATTGTGTTTGCTGCAGATAAAACTGAAGCAGGAGCATGGAATTTGCCCTTGTTCAAAATGTTTGCTGATCCTTTCAACACAGCGGGTTTAGTAATTGACCCTTCAATGCACCAAGGATTCAGATTTGAAGTTTGGGATTTAATTGAACACAAAAAAGTGATTTTATCTTGTCCTGAAGAAATGTATGATCTTTTAGCTTTAATTGGAGCACCTTCAAGATTTGCTATAAAGAGAGTTTATCCTAAGGAAGGTTCACCGATAGATCCTAATGAGCCTGTAGCTGTAGCATCGACTGAAAGAGTAAATGAGATTGCTGGTAGATATGTTGGAAAAGACGATCCTGTTTTGGTTGTAAGAGCACAGCACGGATTACCTGCTGTTGGGGAAATACTAGAAGCGTTTTCCGAACCGTGGTTAGTACCCGGTTGGATGAGAGGATCACATTGGGGACCTTTAATGCCTGTACCTGTTAGATACGCAGCTCCTACTAGATTTGATGGGCCACCAAGGGTAATAGCATTAGGATTTCAATTAAGAAATGGTGAATTAATAGGACCAGAAGATTTATTCGATGATCCTGCGTTTGAACATGTAAGAAGAAAAGCGATGGAAATGGCTGATTATATAAGGAAGCATGGACCGTTTGAACCACACAGATTACATTTACAAGAGATGGAGTATACAACACTACCAAAGGTATTAGAAAAGTTAAAAGAGAGGTTCCAGCCTATAGAATAATTTTTAAATTTTATTCCTATAATGTGTTTTCGTATTGGCACAAGGTTAATATATATGTTTAACAATAATATTTAACATGACTGCTATGCTTAAAATAATTGAAGAAATCTATGGAAAAGAGGTAGCTGACATTATAAAATACATTATGGAAAAAAAGGAGGTTTCTATTGATGAGTTAGTTAAGAAGTTCGATTTAGAACCTGCTGAAATAAGAAAAATTCTTTATGCTCTTGAAAATCTAAACATAATTAAAAGGAGAAGAATAAAAAACGGTTTATATTTGCATTATGATTTTAAGTGGTCTGTAAACACTTCTATGCTTGAAAAGATACAAAGAAAAATAGCTGTACAACATTTACAGGAATTGAAAAGAAAGGTTCAAGAATTGCCAGATATTATTTATGAATGTCCGATCTGTGGGGTAAAGGTACCTTTCGAAGAAGCATTTGAATATGGATTTAGATGTCCTGAATGTGGAGAAATGCTAGTTCAAAAGGAAAATGAAGAAAAGAGGAGATTAATTGAAAAAATAAAAAGATTAGAAGAGGAGCTTGGAATTAGATCTTAGATTTTTAAGACAGAAAAATCTAGTTGATCAGAAAAAACTGGAAAGGTTAAAAGTTTGTATAGTAGGCTTGGGTGGCTTGGGATCCTTCGTTTCTTTAGAATTAGCTTATTTAGGAATAAATAACTTAATATTAATTGATAAGGATATAGTAGATATTTCAAACTTAAATAGGCAAGTATTGTACGGTATAAAAGATATTGGTAAGAAAAAAGTTTATGTAGCTAAAGAAGAGCTAGAAAGAAGATTTCCAAATTTAAATATAGAAATTTACGATAAAGATATTAAGGAAATAAATGAATTGAGTTGTGATATTATTTTTGACTGTCTAGATAACTGGAAAGATAAATTTTACTTGGACAACCTAGCACATAAATTAGATATTCCGTTAATTCATGGAGGAGTTAGGGATTTCAAGGGACAAGTTTATTTCCACATTCCAAACAAGAATCCTTGTTTAAAAGATTTGATTAAAATAAAAGGAGAGGAAAATAATGATACTATTGTATCTGCTTGTGGTTTAGTAGCTTCTCTAATGGTACAATTATTAGTTTTGTATTTAAATGGGGAAGAAGTTTGGAAATATTTGTATCTTATAAGAAAAGATGAAATTAAAAAGATTAAAGTTAAAGAAATAAAATGAAAATAAAAGTTTATATTGAAAGAGAGGATAAAGAAATGGAAATAGAGTTTAATGGTAAGACTGTAAAAGATTTATTAGAATACTTGAAACTTCCCTCTTCAGAGTTTGTTGTAATGAAAAATGGGGAAATAGTTACGGAAGACGAAGAATTAAAAGACGGAGATTATATAAAAATAATAGATGTTGTTTCTGGCGGCTAAAATTCTATTTCTATAGGAACATTAAAACCCTCTTTTTCTACATTTAAGCCAGATAGTATTGAAGCAAATAAACCCGAAGATTCAATAGGAAATCCTTTATATCTCATACAAACGTATGTTGCCGTATAGATATCTCCAGAACCTGTAGGGTCTGTAATTTTCCTTGGCTTAAATACCGGTATTTTATATACTTTGTTTTCAGAAATTATTATAGAACCTTTTGATCCTAAAGTTATTAAAAGTTCCTTTACATATTTTGCTATTTTTTTGCCACCTTCTATTATATCCTTTTCTCCCGATAGTATTCTTATTTCTTCTTCATTAGTTTTCAAAATATCTATGTATTCTAAAAAAGATAAATCCTTTAATGGTCTTAAAACAACCCTACTTCCTTCCAGGTGCCTCAAATGACCTTGAATATCTAAAACAACAATGTTATCTTCTCTCTTTATTTTTTCATAAATTTCTAAAGGAATATCTGTATTTAACAAAGGACCAAAATAGTATATCTTTGCTTTAACATTAATATCCTTTATATCAAAAGGATCGGAAATTTCTGTTACTTCTTGAATTCTTTCGTCAACATTTTCCTTATATATATTTTTAAATGTCATTGTACCTTTAGATTCTTTCCAAAAAACATCTATCCCTTTTTCTTTTAATTCTTCAATTAAATATTTATCTTCTTCTTTTGTTTTAGTTATAACACAAACTTTTAAATTAAATTTCTTAGCTGTTAAGGAAGAATAATATACAACACCTCCTGTTTTTTGAACAACTTTTTCCTTTGTTACAATTATATCTTTTGTTATTGGGCCTATAATACATATGTCGTACATTTTATTTTCTTAGAGTATTTTCTTATAAGTATTTTTGCATTCTTTATTTCTAGATCTGCTTCTTTATTTTTTAAATAAAGCAATCCATAGTTAAATCTCACATCTTTAAAGTATATAACTATTCTTTCAATTTTTACCAAGAAATTTACAATATCGTCCTTCTTTATTTTATATTGATCAAAAACTTTATTATCTATTATATGTTGAAACGTTACATAATTTTTATCTAGGATTAATTTATATTCATGGTTGTCAACTCTCAAAGACAAAGAACCGTTGTTTGTTTTTAAAGATATTATATATCCTGAAATAGAGATATATTTTGTCTTATAAATATATCCATCGTCCGGTAAAAACCAAAAGATGGTTGGATCTTTATTGTCTATGTCAAACCCTTCATTCGTTAAACCTTTAGGAGTATAAATTCTATTTATTACGTTAAAAGTTCTAGTTTCTATTACATCTATTCTATTTTGATACTGCGCAGTACCGTATATCTTACCGTAAGAGTAATCACAATCCTGTATAGGACCCCATCCCTTTTTCTCTACAGATTTAATGAACCTTCCATCTAAAGAATAAATATATAGTTTTTCGGCGTCCCAGTTAAACAAATACAATCTTTTTTTATCAGCTGCTATTGAACCGATATGGTCTGGAACTTCTATAAATTTCTCATATGATAAATCAGGATATACTTTTAGAATTATCGTAGGTTTTTCTACTTTAGGTTTATATTCTGCAATTGCAACATAAAAGAATTTATTACTCTTATCATCTGATATTCCAGACACATGATATCTTGTATCAAATTTTAATTTCAATTTTCCTTCAATCTCATAATTCTTTAAATTAAATTTAAAGATATAAGAACATTTTTTCTCCCTATCAACAGTAGCTATAAATAAATAATCTCCTAATCTAACCAAGCTTTGATTATGTCCGTACTCCCAAGGGATTTTCTCCAATATTTCTATTTTACTTCCAAAAAACAATTTTCTTTTATATTCTTTAAATTCTCCATATTCCAAAAAAGATTTAGTTTCAGAAATTTTCTCAGTTACAAATACTGTTAACTTTTCCTTAGCAGTAATCTTTCTTAGTTTAACAATAATCTTTCTTCCGTTCCAATTTTTAAAATCAACGGGTTCTTTATTAAAATATTCGAAAGGAACAATGTTTCCGTATTCATCTATAAGGCTTATTTCCCTTTTACCATATTTCTTAATTATTTTAGAAATGTCTGTTAATACTTCTATATCTGTTTGATCGTATCTTCCAGTATTTTTGAACTCCAAGACCCCATATACTTTTACATACTTGTCTTTATATTTTAAAAAAATCATGATAAAAGAATTGCTGCCGCTACAACTAGTATAGATGCCAAAATGACTTTCCAAATTTCTACAGATTCGTGGAATAAAAGTATTGATAAAATTACAACAAGCAAGGTGTTCATATTATATATTGGTGCCATTATTGATAGATTTAAACCTTTTCTTAAAGCATAATTGACGGCAAAGACACCTAAAAACCAAAGGACCCCGGAGATAAAAGCTAAGAAAGCATTTTTTATATTAAAATTTGTTATCGTTTCTTTTAGGAATAGAAAAGTTAATATTGAAGAAATAAATATTCCTAAGCCCATAAATAATATTGCGAGCTTTAATTCAGCTTCCTTTAGAACAGCTTTCAGGAGAATAACGTACAAAGACCAAGCTAGCATAGCAATACTACCATAAATTATCTCCTCTTTCATAAATTTAATTTAGGATTTTAAATTATAAAAAAATAATGGAACTTCCAATTGTTCTTGGCTGGAAGCCCAATAAGTATATAAGAATAGATAAGTTGCCACCTTTAAAAGGGAAATTCGCAATACATTTCCACTTAGAGGAGTCCAAAGACAAAGCACATGTTAAATTAGAATATGGAAATACAGATTACTGCTTATCTTTGTTTATTTTCGATATAAGGAAGTTTTATAAAAATGAGGATGTTAGAGTAAGGTCTTATGACCTTTGGCCAAAGGAAATTATGTTTAATGCTTCAATAGGTAAATATGATCCTGAAACTGGAGAAATTGAAATCATAGAGAAAAGGAAAGGTTATAGAGACGATGCTATTATTGTTGATTGGGGAAACTATAAATTAGAAAACGCTATTATTGAATTCGATTTTGAAACAAGAGAATTAAAGTTAAAATATAAGATAGAGTTTTATAGAGAAGTCAGATATTATTCCCCAAAGTATGGATATTCTGTAAGATCAGAATATATATTTAGAAAGGTTTAATAATTTAGGAAAATAGTTTATTTTTATGTTATTATCTAAAGAAAAATTTGTATTAGCTGGTATTTTAAGCATAGTTCTCGTTTATACGGTTTTTGCATCAATAAATATTATTGGAACATTATATGTAAGTGAAATATGTTTGAATGGAAAGTGCATACAGGATTGGAAAAATATAACACATCCATTAGAAAAGAAAATCAATGAATTGAGCAGAAAAATAGAGGAATTAAATAAATCCGTTAGAAAGATAAATATTATTTTAGAACAGGGGACAGGACTTGCTATTCTTAAATCCTGGGATCAATGTTATGATGGGAAATATGTAAGATCACCCTATTGTGTTGGAGCGGTACCTCCTGTGTGCAGTCCTTATGCGATGTTAGATTTAGGAAGCATAAAGCATATTACTAAAATAAGAATTGTTGCTTCAGCAGGGAATAACTGCTGCTGTGGTTTCTGTATAGACATGTGCCCAACAGGGTATAATCAAGGAGGTTATGTTCCAATAGCAATAATGTACTCTACTGATGGTAAGAATTGGAAATACGTTCCTGTACTAAGTATTACTGGAGGTGGGAGGAAATGCTTTGAAGGACAAGTGCAGACAGTCCCTTGCTGTGAATTCAAAGAAATAAACATCACCACAGATATATACGCAAGATATATAATAGTTGGAAGAGGAAGTGGATGGGGTCCTGCTAGAGGAGAAGTATTAATAGACTGTGTCCAAGCTCTCTCCTAAAACCTTCATATTTTTGATACTTCTGATTATTTTTATACTTTATATAGTCTTTAAACCGAAAATTATTGAAAATAGATATTTTAAGATAGTTTATGGGAAAAATGATTTATCTAAATTAGCAAAAGAAAAAAATTGTATTTTTATAAAGAAATATGATCTCGTGGCTTGTAGCAAAAACAACCAAACAATATATTACTTTAAAGACCGTACGATGTATATTAAAAACTTTCCAGAAATACCAGATAACATAGAAAAAGTATTAATTAAATATGGAAAAATTTTATTTGCTTACAAAGAATGGGCAAGTACTATAAAGATCAAATATCTAAACTTAAACAAAACTGCTATATTAAAAAAGATGGCTTTGGATATAATCGATATAAACAAGATGAAAAATTGTACTGTAATAATAGTATCTTTAAAAGAAAAATATGGAAAGCTTTTAGAGATAAATGAATGCAATAAAACCTTAACTTTAGTAACTTAACTCCTCAAGTAGCTCTATCAAGGTTCTAATCTGTTCTCTTGTTAGATATCTTATTTTTACATCTTCTTTTACCTCAAATATTATTCTTTCTATTGGTGATTCATCAGAAAATTTTGCTTTTAAAATATAGGACTCTCCTTCCATAGCTATCTCTATTCTTATTGGTCTGTACTTTTGCAGAATTTCATAAACTTTTTTATCCAATTTTTCTTTAGAATATTCTACTAACGCTCTATAGACATTAAATAACGCTTCAGCAGAGGTCTTAAGTATATATTTTATATCTTCTGACATGTTCCTAGAAAAAGTGAAATCTTTAAAAGTTTTTCAGAACGCTTGCCCATCATCATTCTCAGATAGGACGGCCTTCATCATTAAAAATAGTTTTGAATTAAAGATAAAATATGTTTGGAGATGTTAAATCCGTCGCAGTAGTTGGTGCGTCCCCAAAAGAAGGAAAAGCTGGAAATATAATTCTAAAAAATTTCATTAAGAGATTTAAAGGAAAAATTTTTGCGGTAAATCCAAAGTATAAAGAGGTTTTAGGCGTCCCTTGTTTTCCTACAGTTAAAGACATATCTGAAGATATTGATTTAGTTGTAATAGCAGTTCCTGCTGAGAAAGTACCAAAAGTAGTAAAAGATGCTTCTGAAAAAGGAGTTAAGTATGCTATTATAATTTCTGCTGGATTCTCAGAAGTAGGAAGAAAGGATTTAGAGGAAGAAATATTAAAATATAAGGGAGATATGAAAATTATTGGACCTAATGGTTTAGGGGTTTACGATCCTTATTCTGGTATAGATACTTTCTTTATAGAGGAATCAAGAGTTCCAAGACCACCTAAAGGAAATATAGCAATATTATCTCAATCAGGTGCTATAGCTTTAGCATTAATGGAATGGCTGGCTTTACATAACATTGGAGTATCAATTATAGTTTCTTATGGCAATAAAATAGATTTAGATGAAGTAGATTTCCTTAAGATGTTAAAAGAAGATAAAAATACTAAGTATATTTTCATGTATCTTGAAGGCTTGAAGCCTGGGAGGGGGAAAGAATTTATTAAAATTGCTAAAGAATTGTATAAAGAAGGTAAAAGGATTATAGCTTTAAAGGCCGGAAAATCTAGAAGAGGAAAAGTTGCAGTTAGTTCTCATACGGCGTCTATGGCAGGAGAATATGAAGTTTATAAGTTTGCTTTTAAACAAGCTCATATAATTGAAGCTAAAAACATGGAAGAGATGTTGATTTATTTAAAGACTTTGAGTTACTTCGGATAAACTATAAAACTTTTACTCCTTCTTTTTTAGCTATTTCCTTTAACTTTTCATCATAGGTAAACAAACCAGCCTTTAATCTTTTAGCTACTGGAATTAAAATTAAATTATCTATCTCTTTTAATAAAACATTGTATTTTCTAGCCAATTCTCATTAAAGAAATCTTCTAAGAAAGTATCAACTAAAATAGAAGTGCTCTTTATTTCTTCAACTGCTTTATAGATTTCGCTCTCTTCAATTTTCAATTTGTGTTTACAAACTAAAATAAATTTTATTAAAA
>CAZNIQ010000005.1:32538-33880 GCA_964573185.1 Candidatus Woesearchaeota archaeon
ACTACTACTTTATCCATTTTAATTCTTTATCTACGGTTTCTTTCCAAGCTTCCTCTCTTAACTTCTTTAGATTTTCTGGTGATAGCTCTATTTTTTCTTCTAATTTTATCGTTATTTTAACATTTAAGTTCTTTTTTCTTTTACAGGCAAATATCTTTCCAAAATTTCATTTATTATTCTTGAAATACCCCTTGGATGTCCAAACTTTTCTATTGATAACTCTATCAACTTTTTGTAAATGTCATCTCTTAATTCTATCAAAGTTTTTACCATGAAGATATATAGGTATCTAGATGTTTAAATTCAATTAGAAAAATTTAAAAAGTTTTTTAACTATATTATTAATTATGAGTGGTAAACAATTACAGGGGATAATTAGAACTATTCAAGACGTGTATATACCCCCATATTTTGAAACATTGGATAAAGACAAATTGGAGAATGCTTATTTAAATGGGAACATAGATGAAGCTTTGAAAGCGGAGTGGTCCCCTCAAGTAGTATTACCGTTACTAGCGTTAATTGGAGACGCTAAAACCGGAAGAAAAGCCTACTTAGTCGGAAACCCCGGAACAGGAAAGACTTTATTATTAGAGATTTTACCATCCTTGGTTTATGCAGTCCCTCCTGCAATTATTGAAAGAACTATACTTAAAGGTAATCCAGATGAAACTTGGGAGAATATTGTAGGAGTTTTAGATGTAGGAAAGTTACAGAAAGGAGAAACGAGAGTTCTTTGGGATCCAAGATGGTTAATAGCAAATATTGGATATATGGGTATTGATGAGCTAAATAGATTTTCTCCAAGAGTTCAGAACCAATTAATCCAATTAGCAGATACAACGGGAGATTTAGCTTTAAGCTTATATGGCGATTTCATTAGAGTATCATCAAGACCTTCCGTTATTGCCACTGGAAACCCTTTTGATATTAACGGCGTTTATAAGACCTCTCAAGCTCTGTTGGATAGGTTTGACATAGGAATCCCATATGTAGCTCCCCCAGTATTTCTTGATGAAATAATAGAATATAGACAAAAGGAAATTAAGGACAAACTTGATGAATCAAAGTTTGTTCAAAGATTTGATAATATATTAAATAAATTCCACAGAAGAGAGAAGTCTTTAGATGAATTAGTCGAAGAAGCGAACTCTTTAAGATACGAATACTCTGATTATATGAAGCAACAAGGTATTTACGTTATGAATCCTGACGAATTAAAGAAAATCAAAGAAGAAATAAGAAAAACAGAAATAGATAAAGATGTAAAAGACACTATGCAAGTTTTATCGTTAGTTCTGAATTATCCAAAATCTGAAGAAGATTTGCCTTCAAGATATTT
>CAZNIQ010000006.1:0-28314 GCA_964573185.1 Candidatus Woesearchaeota archaeon
AAATAATGGAAGAAAATAGAGAAATAAAGGAAATAGAGATAAATCCATTTATGGTAAATGATAGAGAAGGTTATGCTGTTGATGTAAGGATTATAAGATGAGGATTAAGGCTAAATGTGTTGGAAGAGAAATTGATACTAAAAGATTAGCAAAGGAGTTAGGAATAACAAAAAGAATTAAGTGGGAAGAGCCGATAGAAATAGAAAAGAATGTTTACGTTTACAGCTTCGGCGTTATAGTTACAATAGATAGAGATTTTGATAGCATCCAATTAAAAGATTATATTTATGAACCATTTTATTATGAAGAAGAAATTGAAGTAAAAGAAGGGAAGGAAATAAAAATAGAAGACGACACTTTATATGTTCCAAAAATAACAGAGGATATTATAAAAGCAGTATCCTTTGTTTTAGCCCAATATGTTGCAATAAAAAGAATTGAATACAAGGTAGAAAAACTTGGAGACGATTTAGAAAAAATAATAGAAGATATGGGAAATCCTTTTAAAAGGAGAAAAATAATTAAGGAACTGAAAATATTGTTACTGGAAAGACATTATCTTATTAACGATTTATATGTTTTTGATGAACCGGAGTTTCTTGAAGAACTTTCAGATGATGCTCAAATAGTTTATAGAAAACTCTGGAGATATTTGGAAATCGATAGTATAAAAAGAATTGTTAATTTAAAGCTAGAAAATTACTTAGAAACGGCTAGAACTATTTTAGAATATATAGAAGCTTCTTCAGAGATTTTACTCGAATTAATGATAGTATTGCTATTTATTCTTGATATAATATTATATTTTGCTAGCTAGTTCCAACATCTTTTCATAAAATTTTTTAGCACGCTCCCTCCAGATTTCAAGATTCTCTGGAGAAATTTCATTTATTTCCCCATGCGCAATCTTGTGTATTATTTCATATATTTCTTTGTACCACTTTACATAAATTTTCGGTACTTTCTCATCTCTTTCTAGTAATTTTGGAATTTCTTCTGGGGAAGGAGCCAATCCCTTTGTCATTAGGTATACCTGAGCAGAATCTACGAAAACCCAATACAAAGCTTCCAAAGCTTTTAGAGTGTAGAATTTGTAAGCTCTGAAATGAATTGGTAATCTTTGAATCAAAAATTCTATTGCCTCTTTTGAAGGATAAATTTTTCCCATTTTCAATAAACCTTGCATGGTTTTGAACAATCCTAAAGAATCTACTATTGGAACTGATTCCCTTAAAATATTTATAGCCAGAGGATCTCCAATTCTTAGCATATCCCAGAAAGTAGACAGAGTAATTGTATTCAAATGAATTTTTTTAAATTCTTCTTTTGAAGCTAGAATCTTTGCAACTTCCTCTCTATACCAAGATCTTACAACTTCATTCCAAATATTATTTACATCATCAACTATAACTATGATATCTATATCGGATTTTTCTGTTGATTTTCCTTTAGCCTGAGAACCAAATAAAGCTATAACTCTTATTAAACCATCAAATTTTTCCATTAGTTTTCTAGAGAAATCTTGGACAATGTCTATTACTTGTAATTTTTCCATAATTTATTTTAGTTTCTTCCTTTTATAAATTTCAAAGAGCTTATTTACATCTATCTCGAACACTACTACAGGATTCTCTAAGTCTAGCTCTTCTAAAATTTCTGGATGCACTTCTCCAACATATCCTATCTCTTTACCTTCTACAATTATCCTCCCAGTTCTTCCTTCAATTAAGAAAGGTTTTTTACCATGTTCTAATTCGTATTTTAATCCTAAAGCTTTAAATAATGCTTCTAATCTTCTTTTAGCATCTGTAAATGTTACAGAATAATCAGTTAGTCCCCAAGCTAGGTAATATTTTTCTTCTATTTTTTCATTTGGAATTACTACCTCTCCTATCTCAAAGACTTCTTGAGGTAATGGAGCTTTCTTATTATAAACAAAGAACTCTAGAATTTGAGGAACAATTGAAGATCTTAGAACATTATATTTTTCAGATACGGGATTTTCTATTTCTAATGTTTTGAATCCAAAGATTTCAAATAGTCTTTTTTCAGAAAGAACAGGACTATAGATTTCTAAAGCACCTACACCAATCATTATCTCTCTTAATAAATCAATAAACCTCTTTATTTCGAGTTCTCTGCCTATTGTATATATCTTAGCAATCCTTGGCTCTATTTTATTATAACCATAAGCTATAACTAATTCTTCTAAGATATCTTGTGCTGAGAAAATATCGTTTCTATAATTCAACCATTTTACAACTAGCTTTTCATCTTTCTTTTCAACATTAAACCTTTTTCTTTCTAGCAATTCGATTATTTCTTTTTCAGATAAATCCAAACCAGATAATCTCTTTAAATAATCGATATTCACTTCTAAAGATTTTATTTCTAAAATGGGTGTCTCTATAATTTTATCTGGATAAATTATTTTAACAGTTTCAATTTTTCCACCTCTTTCAGCTAATGCAGTAACTATTACATTCAAGGCTGTTAGAACGGAGTCAAAATCCGTACCAGTAACATCAATAAAAATATTTCTAGTTTCCGGTGTCAATCTTCCAATTGTATTAGAATTTATAATTGGCGGGAATGATAAAACTTCATTTTTAGCATCTATTAAAATAGGATATTTGTCTAACCCTTCCAAGATCCATGCAAATTCTTTTCCTTTTTCAGTTTCTTTTAAGATCTCATCTAAATACATTTCTCTAGTCTCATATAATGGAACAAACTTAACTTCTCTTGGCTTTACAGCCTTGTAATATACCGGGAATTTTATTAAATCAAAATTATGTGTTCCTATTGCAACTTTTCTCCTTTTTCTTCCAAAGGTATACATAACTTTATCTTGTAATTGGATTAAAGATGATAAGCCCTCTTCCCTTAAATTAACACTCTTAACAACAGCACAAGCAATATAAGGTCTTATTTTTAATACTTCCCTATCAACTATAACTTCATAATTTCCTTTTTCTATCTTGTATTTCGGAATACCTTTTTCTATATTTAATATTCCTTTTAATTCTCTAGCTATTCCTTCTACGGACCAAAGATCTGGTCTATTTGTATCTTTCATTTCAAGCTTTAATTTGTCATCAGACCACTCATCTATCTCTGCTTTAACATAAGAGAACAATTCTTCTAAGTCGTAATTGTTTAGAGATACTCCTAAAAGTTTTTCCAAGTCCTTTAAGGATATTTCGATTACGGGCATTATATAAAGGGTATTTCTTTTTCTTTTAACCAATTAATATCTTTTGCCCAGAGTAATCTTATATCATCAATTCCTAAAGCTATCATTGCCATTCTATCTATTCCTAATCCCCATGCTATTACCGGAACTTTTATTCCAAACGGCCTCAAGAGTTCTTCTCTAAACAAACCTGCACCTCCTATTTCAATCCAACCTAACTTAGGATGTTTAACATATAATTCAACTGAAGGTTCTGTAAATGGAAAGTACGCTGGATAGAACTTGACTTTCTCTATTCCCAAAACTTCTTTTGAAAGCTCTTTTAATAAGCCTAAAAGATCTCTGAAAGTTATAGACTCATCTAAAACTATTCCTTCTAATTGTCTAAATTCAATAAAATGTTTAGCATCAATAGTATCTGGTCTAAACACCCTTTCTATGGCAAAATATTTTCCTGGTATCTTAACTTTCCTTAAAGTTAAAGCAGATAGAGCAGTAACTTGTGATCTTAGAATAGCTCTTTTAGCAATATCGTCTTTCCAGAATTTCCAATATTTTAAATGTTCTTGTTTTACCTTTTCGAAAAGTTCTTTTGGGAAATCCTCAAGAAATCTGGGTTCCTTTAAGAAGAAAATATCATGGATCTCTCTTGAAGGATGATCTTGAGGCATAAATAAAGCATCACAATTCCAGAAAGAAGATAAGACAATAGGACCTTCCATTTCTTCAAATCCCATAGATAATAAAATTTTTCTAACATATTCTAAGAATTTTAGATATGGATGTTTCTTTCCAAGCTTATATGGTTCTACCGGAGTCTTTATATCAAATTCTCTAAACTCCTTACCTTTCCATTCTTTCTTAACAATGATATCTCTCGTTAAAACCTCTATAAATTCTATTTTTCCTAATTGATCTTTTACCTTCAAACCTTCCTCTGTAGCTCTAACATAATATTCTTTTATAATTTCTCTTTTAATTAAGCCTCTCTTAATTAATTCTGGTATTAAAGCTCTTTCTTCCAAACTCAATTCTTCTCCTTTAATTATCTTCTTCAAAACTTTATCTTCAGGGATATCTATTTCTTTAACTAAAATTAACTTTAACTTTCCTTTTTCCTTTGAAATAACTATAGCGTTTTTTCTTTTTAGTGTACCCAAAGCAATGGAAAATTCTTCAGGAGAAAACTTATCTTTAACATCTTCTGCATAAACTTCTTTCTTTTCTTTTAAAATATTTAATAATCTTAGTTCCGGTAGCTCTTTGTCTCTATATTCCAATCCTTTAGCTGTTGGTATAAGTATTTCTTTTATTTCTTCTTTTATTTCTGCTAATCCCTTTTCTTTTAACCATCCAGCTGCTCTTAAAACTGATACTTCCTCTAAATTTGCTTCTTTTGAAAGCTCTTTAACAGATTTGAATTCAGAAGTTAAAAATTGAAGGAGCTTTCTTTCTAGAGGGTGTAACTTTTTTATTATATCCTTCATAACTTCAAAGCTTTCATTATTTGTTCTAACTCCCTTTCTTTCTCTTCTTCTTTTAATTGTCTAATCCAATCTGATCTATGTATTCCTCTAAATCTTGCGCAAGAAGGGCAGACATAAGCTTTTATCGGTGCTGCCATTACCAACACTGGTTTTTCAGATTCTTTTACCTCCGGTACTAAATTTGGTCTGATGATCACTGGTATAGCTTTTGACCTCGGTAATCGTCTCCCACAGAAGTAACAGTATACAAATTGTTTTGCGGGTTTGAACTCATATTTCCTAGCCACGAAAGAACATAAAAATAATCATTTATAAAATTTATATATGTGGCCGGTAGACATCAAACTTTTAAGGGAAAAACCTGAACTTTTTAAAGAAGTTTTTAGAAAAAGATTTCTTGATGAAAGTTTGGTTGATAAAGCTTTAAATCTAGATAAAAAATGGAGAGAAAAACAGAAGGAAGTTGAATTCTTAAGATCAAAAATAAATAAATTATCTAAGCTTTATGCTTATTTAAAAAGAAATCAAGGAAAAATAGATGAAGAAGAGTTGAAAAAGCAAAAATTATATGAAATCTATAAAGAAATAGAAGGAAAAATTAAAGAAAAAGGTATAGATTTTATAAGAGAGTACGTTAAGAAAATAGAAGAAGAATTAAAAGAAAAGGAAAAAGAAGCTGATAAATTAAAGAAAGAATTAATAGATTTGCTTTGGAGATTTCCTAATTTCTTAGATGAAGATGTTCCTATTGGACCTGATGATACTTATAACGTTCCTATAAGATTTTGGGGTATTCCTAAAGTTCATAAAAAATATTTGGATCAATTTAAAGAGCAAACTGAAAAATGGGGTTGGAAGATTATTGAAATTAGAAAGCTCAATGAAAAATATATAAAAGACAAATTGCTGTATAAGGAAATTTTGGAATATGATATATGGGACTTTGATTTAAATGAAGCAATTGATTTTGAAAAGTTAAATAAAGATAGGATAGTGGTATACAAAGAAATTTATTGGGAACCTAAGCATCATTATGATTTGGTTAAGGAATTCAAGTTAGCAGATACTGATAAAGCTGGTGAAGTTGCTGGCTCAAGATTTTATTATGAATTTGGAAAGTTGGTATTATTGGATTTAGCTTTAGCTCTATTTGCAATAAATTATTTAATGAAAAAAGGATACAAACCTGTTATACCCCCATATATGTTAAGATTAGAAATTATTAATGGCGTATTAGATTATGAAACGTTTAAAGATATGATATATAAAATAGAGGGAGAGGATTTAGTTTTGATAGGTACGGCAGAACATCCATTAACAGCTTTATACGCGAATACAATATTAGAGGAAGATGATTTACCTATTAAGCTTGTAGGTTGGTCTCCTTGCTTCAGAAAAGAAGCTGGTGCTGCTAATAAGGATTTAAAAGGAATATTTAGAGTACATCAATTCCATAAAGTAGAGCAATATATTTTCTGTAAACCAGAAGAATCTAAGAGATATCATGAAGAACTAATAAGAAATGCTGAAGAGTTACATCAAAAATTAGGATTACCTTATAGAATAGTGAATATAGCTTCAGGAGATTTAGGTTTACCCGCCTATAAGAAATATGATTTAGAAGCTTGGTTTCCTGCACAAGGAAAATATAGAGAACTTGTATCAGGATCTAATGTCACAGATTGGCAAGCTAGAAGATTAAATATAAGGTTTAGGAGAAAAGATGGTAAAATAGAATATGTGCATACTTTGAATTGTACTGGTTTAGCTCATCAGAGAGTTTTAACGGCAATTCTAGAGAACTACTATGATCCTGAAAAGGAAATAATAAGAGTTCCAAGGGAATTGACAAAATTAACTGGAATAGAAATTATTGAAAAATGAAATTCTATTATCTTTTACATCCAAGACCGATTGTAATTATAGGTTCAGGTAGCATTAAAAATAATGAAGTAAATTTTATGGCTTGTTCTGCTCAATTTCAGAAGAACGTGAAACTATAGACGTTGAAGATTACTTCTTCATTGGAGGGGGTTATTAATTGGGAAGCAAAGAACTTTGATAAATTCGGTTGGAAAGAACATTGGAGAATACCCTTACACAAAGCAGGAAAAGCTTGTTTTCCCAGAGAAAAAATTAAGATTTATTCAATAGCACTTAATATTTCCTCGTCTTTTATTTTTCCTTTAATTGTAACCCCTGCTGCGTATTTATGACCCCCACCTCCCAATTTTTTAGCAACAGGTAAGACTTCTGTATTAGTTTGCGTTCTTATTTCTATTCTAGTTCCTTTGGGATTTTCATAAACGACGAAGATGTAATCAAATTTATCTTCAATTCTATTAGAAATTATTTCATAAACAAAAAAAGTTGGTATCATTTCGTTGAGCCTTATAATTAATACTTTCTTTCCCGCAACCTCATAAGGTCTTGCTTTTAAGATTATATCCAATATTTTTGTTTTTAACCACTCTCTATATTCTTTAACCAATTGTTTATATTGTTCTTTATCTAAAGCTTTTAATCCTAAATCAGCTAGTTCCTTGGCTAATAGATATAAATATTCATAATGAGATTTTTGATACTTCCATTTAAATGCTGCTATTAGATCTCTTAAGAAGAAAGCTTTTTCCGATTTCAAATTATTAGAGTCAATTTCTTCCCCTATTTTAACTAATTCTTTTGAAATATCATCGTTTAGGTTGAAATACTCTGCAACAACTTTTACAGCAGAATTATAAGGTTTTACATAAAGTTCAACATTTTCGGGAGGATTTACCTTTTCCCATACGTGATGATCCAACCAAATTACTTTTTTGAAGGCAGATGCTACATTTAAGTGCTTCTGGTTTCCAGATAAATCTACTATAACTAATTCTTTTTCATCTCCTTGCTCATAAAGAATTCTTCCAAGAGTTCTCAGAAGATTTGTTGGGGAGGTAAAATAAACTTTTTCTACATTTATTTTTCTAAAAAGCAAAGCCAAAGATAATGTTCCATCCGCGTCATGATGCGTCACAACAATCATTTATTTGTTTTTTCCTTAATCTTTAAAATTTCTAGGTACTCCTGAAAGAGTGTTAAGATTATCGGCCCTAAGAAAATTCCAATAGAACCGAAGGTTATAGTTCCAGCAATTATACCTATGAGGATTAATCCTGGATGCAATTTCTCTTTGTAGCTAACTAAATGAGGAGTAAGAATAGTTCCTAAAAAACTTAGAAAAACTCCCAGAAGAATGGATAGCATTCCTCTAAAGATATTTCCGATTAAAATATCATAAATTCCTAAAGGTATCCATACTGTCCAGACACCTAAAACAGGTAGGACCCCTGCAATGAATACTAGAAAAGAAAGTATTAAGGAAAAACGATATCCTAAAATCAAGAAAAATATAAAAGATAATGCAGCCTGAATTAAAGATGTAAGAAAAACCCCATAAAATAGAGCATCCAAAGTTCTTCTGATTCTTTCAAAAAATTTCTCTTCTATAGGTAATAATTCTAACAAGGAAATTATTCTATCTCTTTCGATTAAAAAATAATAAGAAATTATGAAAATTAAAAATAAATGTAAAAATATATCAGATATGTTTTTAAGATACGGAAGTACGTATTGTAATAAACTTGATAGTTGTTCTATTTGCAATTTTTGAAGATAAGGTGTTATAATAGACACTAAAGGTGCTATTTCATAAAGTAATCTATTAACAGCTAAATAAGTTAGAAACAGTATTATTAATAAAGTGACAAATACTACCACGAAAGCAGAGAATCTCTTCTTCTTAGTTCTCTTGTATACAAATGAATAAAAGGGATAAATTAAATAAGAAAATATTGCAGCCCAAAGGATATCATAGATGAGAGGATGAATTAGATAAAGCGTAAGAAAAGCTAAAAATAAAAATAGAATAAAATTATACCTTCTTAACACCTCTCCTTCTTATTACGATCCTATCGGGATATACAATTATTCCTTTGTCTGTGATTTCAAATTCGTGTCTTCTCATATCATGTTTGGTTCCTCTCATCTTCCAAATGATCAGTGATCTCTTTAGCTCTCCGTTGATCTCATCCAAATCCAATCTTATAATACCATCTACAGCATGTTCTACACCTGGACCACCAAAACCCCTTTCAGATACAGAGACCTGTGAGACAAAGAACGTTGTGATTCCATATCCTGAAAATACTTTTTTTAATTGCAATACTATAGATCTTGCTACAGAAGGTTTAGTCAAATATAATGTTGTTACAGAATCTACTACGCCTCTTACAGGATATTTACCAGTATTTTCATGTATCCATTGGATAGCTTCTCTTATAGTGTCTATTAAAGCCCTTACATCTGTTGGATCTGGAACAACAAATCTTTCTCTTTCAGCAGCTCTTCCAATACCAGCAGTAAAGCCATCTATCATAGCAAACATTCCTTTTTCTTCAAAAGGTCTTACATCCCATCCGAAATTCTTCATATTTTCTCTGACTGCCACAGGATGCTCTTCTAAAGTTACATAAATACCGGGCTCTCCATTTTGCAAACCATAATAAATATATTGCTGTGACATTATAGACTTTCCTGTTCCAGGTCCTCCTGAGATTAACACTACATTTCTTTTTGGTATTCCTCCATAAAGCAACTCATCCAATCCAGGTATTCCTGTTTTTACTCTTTGTATTGCCATAGTGATTCTTAGATTTTCTCTTTATTAATTCTTCTCCTTTTGATGTACTCAACTGAAGCTAGTAATTCTGGTTGAGGATATAGTTCTAAAAGCTCATAGATCTCTATCGGCACTTCTGTCTTAACGTTTAATCCTAATTCCTTAAGCTTTTTAGCTGTTATAGGATAATCATGTGTATATTTACCGGATGTTAATTCCTCTACAATCTTCTTAACTGTTTCCTTATCATATTTATCTTTCAATAATTCATAAAGGAACTCTCTTATCTGTTGTAAAGCCTTTTCAGCAATATCTTTAAGAATAAGATACTTCGTTGGAACTTTTTCTTTCTTCTTCTCAACAGCTTTAACCAAAGAAGCGGCAGGTATTACCATAGTACCTATATTCAATTGAGGATCTACTGGTCCTAAAACTGCATTTTCATCCATCCAAATTTCATCAGCAGCTAAAGCAATAAGGGTGCCACCTGACATAGCGTAATGAGGTATCACTACTATAGTTTTTCCTCTTCTTTTTTTCAAAGCTAAAGCTATTTGTTGAGCGGCTAAAGCGATGCCACCGGGAGTATGTATTATTAACATTAGAGTTTGATCATCTGGAGTCTCCCTTATAGCCTCAAGAATACTTTCAGCATCTTCAATTGTAATATACTTAAAAACAGGGATACCAAAGATAGACAAGGTTTCCATTCTATGAATCATTGTAACTACTCTTGCATTATATTTTCTTTCAATCTCTTTTATTTTTCCATACCTCTTCCATTCTATATATCTTTTTTGTATAGTAGGATAGAAGAAAAATAAAATAAAGAATATCCAGAAGAGAATATCGAACATCTTTAAAAATAAGTTTGTAAATTAAAATATATTATGGTATCCTTTGCTGAGTGGTTCATGAATGTTATGAAAGAGATAGGGTTGTATAGAATCTGGATACCTTTCCTATTCACATGGGTAGTTCTTTATGCTTTAATAAAAATGTTCTTTGGAGATAAAATAAAAAACGATAAACTTATAGCTGCAATATCTTTCCTTACATCTTTTTTTGTTATTTACACTGCTCAAGCTACAGAAATATTAAATTATTATGTAGCTATCCTTGCTGCTTTTGCAATATTTCTATTTCTAGGTTTAATTGTTCTAGGTTTATTTGGAATTAAAATTGAAGATTTACAGAAATTGAAAGAGAAATCTTGGGCAAACATAATCTTATTAGTAGTATTTGTTGTTCTCTTCTTCATAGCATTAAATATTGCCTATGGAAAAAGAATATCAGCCTATCTTACAGGGGGACAAGTAAATGTTACAGATCCCTTCGCTTTAGCGATGTTAGCAGTTACCCATCCAGCAGTTATAGGAACTTTCTTTACATTAATAATGTTTGGAATATTAGCGTATTTACTGATAGAACAACAACAATAATTATTTCTTAAGTTCTTTTATTTCTGCGTTACCTTCAGTTATCTTTTGTATATTTTCTATTACCTCGTCTTTCATTCCGGCAGGTATTTCAATTAAAAATATCCAAGAACCGTCAGAAGCCCACTCTTCTTTAGAAATCTTATATTTCCTTTTTATATACCCATAAGCATGGCCAACATATTCTGGCGGTATTCTAACAGCTAATAATACTTTCTCAAATTTTAAAGGTAAAACTAGCTTTAATTTCTTTATTATTTGATCTATTTGTACTTCTACAGGTTTAAACGGATCTATCTTAACACCAGCCTTTTCTAAAGCTTCTTCTATCCTTTGATAAGTATGTGGTAATCCTGTTCTGGGATCTATAGCGTTTCTTCTTATATATTCAATTATTTGTTTTTTCTTTTCTTCCACAAGTTTCCTTCTCAATTGTGTAGAAATTTGTAGTTCTCCCTCTTTTATTATTATTTCTGCTACTTTGTATATATCATCTGTTCCAAAAACTTTTCTTAATAGATCATAAGAAACTCTCTCTCCTTTCCTAGCATCTTTAAAAATTTCATCATAAACTAAGCATTCTCTAACATCTTTTATTTTTCCTTCTCTAAATAAAAAAGCTTTTTCAGAATCTACAAGTATTTCAAAAATGTGTTCTCCTTTCTTTAACCTTGCTATTACAGCTTCTTCAAGTCTTTTGACCATTTATTTCTTTAAAATACTCTTCCATCTCCTTTCTTGTTAAAAACTTGATACCTTCTTTAGTTATTACTGCCCCATCTACTCTATTAATGTCAAAATCTTTTCCTAAAGCTTCCTTTAAAGCTTTTAACCCTAATTTAATACCATCCTTTAATGAAATTTCTTCTTTATATTCTTTTTCTAATATACTCCATATTTTAACCTCCCCTTCACCAATTACAGCAGCTTTATATTGGAAATAAGCTCCGGAAGGTTCTATCATGAATAGTTCTTTTGTACCATCTTCATTTATTCCTGCAAAAATAATAGCAACACCAAAAGGTCTTAAACCGCCATACTGTGTAAAAATTTGCATATAATCTGCAATATCTTTAACTAATGATCTTACATCTATTTTTGTTCCATAGACAATCCTGTGTTCTTGAGCAATTATTCTTGCCCTTTCAATCAGAACTCTACCATCGGAAATGAAACCAGCAAAAGTAGCAAGAATATGATCATCTATCTTAAATATTTTTTCAACAGAATCAGAAATGACGAGTTTATTTGGTATTTTTTTATCAGCTAAAATAACTATTCCTTCCTTTGTAACTAAAGCTAAAGCTGTAGAACCTTGTCTAGCAGCTTGTCTAGCATATTCTACTTGTAATATTCTCCCATCAGGAGCAAATGTTGTTATTGCTCTATCGTATCCTAAAGCCTGATGTGGTAACTCCATAATAAAGAACTTTTATAAAGAGTTTAATATTTTTCTAGCTTTCTTTAACGTTCCTGTGACACAAAGAATTCTCGGTATAACTTTTTCACCTCTTATACTTTTTATACTAATAATGGCTAATTTCGCGTGCTCAACGTATTTATGGCTTACTCTTAAAATGCCAACATTTTTTTCTTTTATCCAAAACTCTGGTAAAAAAATTGGCCCTATATAGCCTATACCAAACTCCCCATATAATTCTAATAACTTAGAATAAATTGCTTCTTTTACTTCTTCATATAAAAAATTTCTATTTGAAAAAAATTGAAAGAGGATATATCTCTTTTTTTCTCTTAAAGTAGGTAGTATGGGTTTAAATCTCACCTCTTTTTCTTTCCAGTTTCTTCAATTTGCAATCCTAATTTTTCTACTAACTCTTTATATCTATTCCTTATAGTTACTTCTGTTACTCCAGCTACTTCCGCTATCTCTCTTTGTGTTTTTCTAATACCATACATTGTTGCTGCTATGTATAAAGCCGCAGCAGCTATACCTTGTGGTCCCCTTCCTGAAGTTAAATCTAATTCTCTAGCTTTCTCTACAATTTCTACAGCTTTTGCAATAACTTCTGGTGGCAAATTCAATAAAGCACCAAATCTATGTACGTATTCTACAGGACTTATAGGTAATACTTTGATCTTTAATTGTCTTATCAAATATCTATAGGTTCTTCCTAATTCTTTCTTATTTACACCTGCAGCTTGTGCTATTTCTTCAAATGTTACTGGGATTTCTAATTTTCTGCAAGCTATATAAACGCATGCTGCTACAACAGTTTCAATAGATCTTCCTCTAATTAATCCCTTTTCTGCAGCTTCTAAATATATCTTTGCAGCTTCTTCTTCAACAGTTTGTGGTAAGTTTAATTGCGAAGTTATTCTCTTTAATTCTTGCATTGCTATCTTTAGATTTCTCTCTAATGACGACGTAGCTCTCTGTTGCCATTTCTTTAATCTCATAAATTCTGCTCTCTCTTCTTCTGAAAGTTTATATAAATCTTCTATGTTTCCTATTTCTGTAGATAATCCTGTAGCCATCTTTGTTAAAGTTGTTGGGCTTCCAGCTCTTCTTTTAGTTTCTGCATCCTTTATATCAAACTCTCTCCACTCTTTACCAACATCTACTGTAGTTTCCAATACGTATCCGCATCTTTTACATATTAATTCACCAGTTTCAGGATCGTATATGAATTCCGTTGATCCACAGACAGGACATCTGAGTTTTTGCTCTGCCATAAGGTTTATAAGCTCTCTCCGGAATTTTTAAATCTTTTTCTACAGTAGTGAAAGAAATCCTTTAAAAAGTAAATAGAAGAACGCAAAAGGATAAATAAATGTTACGTTGAGGATTAGCAATAAAGAAATTATAAAGTCTATTATATTTAAAAGAAGGGTTGGAGATAAGATAAAGAAATATAATGATTTTACAAAAAAGATATAGCGAAAAATAAATAGAAATGGGAATATTAAAGATAAAGCAGTAAAAATATCTATTAATCCTAAAATTTTAATAATCATGATAATTCTTTATATAACCAGTAGAATTTTGAGGCAAAGAAAACTATTATAGCAAATACTAATGCTGCTATAATATTTATATGCATCAAAAGTATGTATACAAAGATTGCCAGCAATCTAGGATATGTAACGGATTTTGCTGTCATTATCATTAAATCTCCTTCAGTATAAGTATTTGGTTCAAAATCATAAGGCTTTAATAAAGGTAATAAGATGGTAACCCATGGAATTATTTTTGAAACAAAATAAACTAGTGAGAAATGAATAAAATAAATGTATAAATTTGATAGAAACCAATTAGATGAAAATAAAATATAAATTATGCTTAAAACAATAAAATAATAGAAAAGTGCCTTTAGAAAAATTGTAATTCTTTCTTCTATCTTTTCTTCTTTAGTACCTGTCCTAAATATAGGATGTTTAGAGAGCTTTATAATATATGCTGTTGCTGGGAAGAATAGCCCATAAGTAATAAAGGTAAAAGCTATTGGAAGGATGTAACCTATAGGAATTTTTATTTCGGATTTCACTACAGTTTTCTTTAGATGGGAATATTTTCTCGTTTCTTTAGAAAAGTACAATTCCGTAAAAGAGATATCATATCCTTTTTTTAAAGCAAAGAATCTTAAAATTCCTAGAAAAATTAGCTGGGCAACAAAACTAACTATAAAAGCAAAAAGAAAATTCCAGAATAAGATATAAGGATTGCCCCATTTTAAATATGTTAGAGCAAAAGCTGAAATGAGGGAATATGTTATAATTTCTTTTATCATTATAATATGTTTTTAAAGGTATTATATATTTTTAGTAATCCTTTATGGTTCGTTTCATAACTACTATCTATTTTTATTTTGAATTTTACAAAGCCGTTATCGATTATTCTGTTATTATATTCCTTAAATAGAAAAGCTCTGCCGCCTCCAATAACAACGTACCTTGGCATAAAAACAAAAGAGATTTTCTTAATAGTTTCTATATCAATATCTTCGAACGTATAAGAAAATTCAGGATTGTTTATTACGTATTCAAAATCTCCTAGCAATGATCTTGTAAAGAAAATCGCATTGAAGCCAGTACCTATTTGCAATGCTAGAACTCTATTAAATTTCGTTCCCCAATAATAACCAAAAGAAACAACATCGTTTACTACTAATGTTAAATCTAGCTTTATTTTCTTTAAATTAAAGAGATCCGATTTAACATAAAAATTACCACGTTTATAATATACTTTCCCTGCTATTGCAAGCAAAACTTCTTCCTCTCTATCTAATTTTTCAAGAAAATCTATAAACTCCAATAGATTCGTATCTTTTGTTCTTGCAAAGAATAATCTTCCTCTTTTCTCGTAATTTTTGAAAAAATTTAGAAGTTTTTTAGAAGTAAAAGAAATCTTTGTACCCCCAAGATCAACTGTAATCATGCAAGCGTTATTCTTATTACAAATTTCTTAGGTTCATGATGTTGTCTTATTTTAACTCTTTTTATTTTTCCTTCTTTTTCCAACCATTCTAAAACTCTTCTAACAACACCAGGATGTGTATTTAGTTTCTTTATTAATTCTTCTAACTCAATTTCTCCTTGTTCTTCAAGTATTTTAAGTATCTGTTCAGAAATTTTCATTTAAATTTGTTTGAAGAAAGATTATTAAATGTGATGAGCTCACGGTCCCCTGAAATATGATGATGTGCGCCCTTTCTGAATTATATCAAATGAACGTTAAGTTTCAGTAACAGGAACTTGTACAAAGTAAGAACTAATGAGAACAAAGCTAGGAAAACTATTATTTCATATTTTAATTTGTGTTTAAAATACTTTGCTCTTTCTTTATGAAATACTACATCTAAAAGTTCGTCTCCAAAATATATAGACATAAAGGTTCCTATACAAGATAAAATAATAATCAACCAATAAGGCCAAGGATTTGTTAAGATATAATAAAGTAAATGTAATAGAAGAGTTTTATGGTAAATTTCTGGATTAAAGAGCAAATTATAGATATTTAGAGAAATTGCAATAATCCATACTCCAATTTCAGAATAAAGCATCCGAATTCCTGTAATTAATCTTAATGGAAAATCTAATAATAAACCAGCATCCGCTATTGGAGTGCATAGAACAAAGAAAGACCAAGTTAACCAAGCAACTAAAAATCCTTCTTTGACACCAAATTTCAAAGAAACATAAATGAAATAAGATATAAAGATAATCAGAACTCCTAGGAATTTAATAAGGACTTCTCTCTTAGTTTCATGTTCCTTGAGGTGTTTAAGAGGTATTTTCATAAATAAGAAATTCAGCAAAAATCAAATAAGAATTAATCCGTATTCTTTCAATCTTTCAAAATGCTTTCTGTTTAGAGTATAGAGTGGTACTGAATTAGCAATACATATAGAGGCAATCATAATATCCCTTAAATCTAATACTAAGCCTTTCTTTTTTAAATCCCTTATAATATCTGCTGCTATTATAGTGGATCTAAAATCAAAATCTAAAATAATTAATCCAGATAAAAATTGTAAATATAAATCTCTCTTTCTTTCACTCATATTTGTTAATAATTCCATAACAGTTATTGTTGTTGTTGCTATACTACCCGGAAACTCTTCTATAACCCTTTTTACCTCAAGATTTCCCCTAAATAATTCTATAATAACGTTTGTATCTAAGCAAAGACATCTCTTGTCCATTTTTTAAATAAACTTTCTAGAAATTCTTTATTTTCTTTTTTCTCTTCCCATCCAATTCCAAAAAACTTCAATACATATTTTTTATTGTTTTCTCTTAAAAGCTCCCTAATTACTTCTGAAAAGGATTTATTCCCTTTTATTTTTAGAAGCTCTTCGTAAACATCATCTGAAATAGTAATAGTTTTTACCATACATTTTAAATACATTTATTATTTATAAACTTTTTTCTTCATTAAGATATTTATTTAAATCTTTCCATAAAGAAAACGTAATGGAAGAATGGTTAGTTCCTCCAGAAGAATACATTAAAGCTGGAGTACATTTAGGAACAAGAGTAAAAACAGAAGATATGAAAAGATTCATTTCAAAGATAAGACCCGATGGTTTAGCAATTATAGATATTGCAAAAACTGATGAAAGGTTGAGATTGGTTTCGAAATTTATATCTAGATACGAGCCAGATCAAATATTGGTTGTTGGAAGGAGAGAAGTTGCTGTAAAGCCTATTCAAATGTTCTCAAAATATACAAAGATAAAAGCTTATCCTGGTAGGTACCCTCCTGGTGCATTAACGAATCCACAATTAAAGAACTATGTGGATCCCGAAGTAGTGATTATAACGGATCCACTATTAGATAGGAATGCTTTAAAAGATGCTTATGAAACTGGGAGAATTATAATAGCTTTCTGTGATACAAATAATACTTTTGAGATGATAGATATAGTAATACCAGCTAACAACAAAGGTGCAAAATCCTTGGCTTTATTATATTGGATTTTAGCTAGGGAATACCTAAGGAACAGAGGAATTATTCCAAAGAAAGGTTCTTTAGACGTTACTTGGGAAGCTTTTGCTCAAGAATAAATTTTTATTTCTCCTTAAACATTAATTTTTAATGTTAGATTTCCTAAAGAGGTTGTTCAAGAAAGAAGAAGATTTCGATATTAATTTGGAGATGCCAAAGGAAGAGCCCAATTTAGGAATGCAAACTCAACATTTTCCAGAAATGAATCAAGGACCACAGAATATGTTACCACCAGAACAACCGAAGCTTCCAGAACCTTCTTTAGATTATGGTAAGATGTTTCAGCCGCAAGTACAAACAACAGAGATAGAATATCTCAAACAGCAATTGAATTTGATTAATATGAAATTGGATACCTTGAATGCCAAGTTAGATCAACTAATGCAAATGTTACAATATATAATGCGTTATGGATATCGCTGAATACACTTTTTTAGGGAAAAAAGGTTATCATCTTTATACTTATATTTTATATCTTTTTCTGGGGCTTCCGCTATTTTATCTTTACTATAAACTTTTGAAGAATAAAATAGATGAAAAGCTATATTTATATTCTATTCCAATAATCCTTGCTGGTGTTGTTCTAAGGACGTATGTTGATTTTGGTTATATACCATATAACTTTTTTACAGTAACACCTGGTATTTGGCTTTGGTACGGGTTTTTAATTTATCTTTTATTAAGAAAATTTCCTTTAGAAAAGCTATCAAAAGTTTTCTGGGTTCTACTAGTAATTCTACTTTTTCCTTTAATTTTCAAATTCAAAAGTTTAATTTACTTTTTTTACTGGTTATATTTATATGCTCCTTTAGTTCTAATTTTTTATCTATTCTTTAAAGGAATCCCTTTTTATATAGCTTCAGCCTTACTTTTAGATACAACAGCTTCCATAATAAATGTCCATTACAAAGGTTATTATGAGGAGCATTTGCTTTCAAGAATTTTGTTAGAAAAAAATCCAATACTGTTTCTTTTGATCAGACTTATTTTAATTTTTTTGATAACCTTATATGCAAAGAAAAGGGATCTATCTTATCTTGAAAAGTTTTTGTTATTCTTTATTTTTATTCTAGGCCTAGCACCGGGGTTTAGAAACTTTTTAATACTTTTCGCATAAATATATTACTACATGGTAGATATACATCCCGTGATTGCTGTTGTTGTTGATAAAGTGGGTGGGAATAAAAAGGAAAATGAAAATTCAAGCGAGTACGACGGATGGGCTATTCCTGGTACTACCATAGGTGTTGGGTTGTATCTTGGTATTGGGATTTCAAGAGATGCTGGAATAACTCCAGATGTCGGTGGCGGCGTCCTTATAGGTAAAACTGGTGTGTATCTAGCAGGTCATGCATCCATTGGATATAAAGAAGAGGAAGGAAATGGTTTTGGAGTAGGCATTTTATATCCATTTGTAAGGGTTATTGGATTCGAAAGTGCAGCAGCCGCAACACTAGGATATACTTTACCAGAAGATACTCCGTATTTGACAATAGTTAAAGCAGGTTTTTACTTATTAAGTATCTCTTCTGTCTTATATAGCTTGTACAGACTTTATAGAAATGAAAATCTTAGAAATCTTTTAAAAAACAAAATGAACAGTGGTATAGAAAAACTAAGAAAAAGTCTTGATAAAATTTTAACTTCTCTTAAATAAAAAATAATCCATCAGAACTATATAATCAAGATGTTCTGTATCTTTAATTAAATATAGCTTTCCATTTCCGATTTCTGAAAGAATTTTTGCAGTTTTTTCAGCTTCGGGATCAAGATCTATTCCTATAACTGATAATGTCAGACCTTTATTTCTTATTCTTTTTGCAGCTTCAATTGTTTCTTTTACAGGATCCTCACCTACAGTCGGAACAGAATCTGTAATTAAAATAATATGTCCTTTGTCCAATATTTTTGAAGCTTCTTCTAAAGCTAAAGCAATATCCGTCAATCCTAAAGGAATTAATTTTAGAGCTTCTCTTGAAATTAAGAAGAAATCGTAACAAGGATGTATTTTAGACACTATTTTATCATTGAAAGCTATTAACCCTACAGGATTGCCATCCATTATTGATTTATATGAAAATGCTATTGTAGCTTTTTTTGCATCTGAAATTTTCTTTCCTTTCATACTTCCGGATACGTCTAATAAAATTAAAAATTTCGTACTTGCCAATTTATTCTTAATATTAACTGTTAAAGATTTTATTATATCCCTTTTCCTAATATATTTTCTAATTGTTTCTCTCGGGTTTATATCAAGATATCTATCTCCTATCGTATATTTTCTGGTATCTATGTATTCTCCGTAAGCCGAAATCAAATCGGATTCATAGATACCATGATATATAAGACCTCTAAGTTTTAATATCTCTTCTTCTAAAATTTTTAGAGCTACCTTATCTATTTTCTCAAAGTTTATATTGAAGTTTTTATCTAAAAGTTTTTTCTTCCTTAAAGATCTTATTCTATCAACAATATTCTTGTAAATCTCTCTCTGAAATTCTGGTATTTTTACATTTCTCTTAACAAATTCATAATCATAAGATGTAAAATATTCCAAAAATTTCTTTCCATACATCTTTTCAGCTTCTTCAGGGTTTGAAGTTATGTTTCTAAAGATGTCATCTGGCTGGAGATTAAGAATACCTTTATTTAAAGCTTCTTCCAAAATTTTACCTTCCTTTTTATCTATTTCGGTTTCCTTTCTATAAAAACCTTCAGAACCAAACCCTTTTTCAGTAGGAAATACTTTTCCCTCTTCTTTAAAATTTTCTTTTTTATTCTCATTAAAATTTACATCAGAACCTTTTTCAGAAGATAAGAATAGTTCCCATTTCTTTTTAATATACTCTTTTATATCTGTCTCAAATCTATATGAAGGTTTCAATCTAATTCTGTGTGGTAAAACAGATAATAAGGCTTTTTCAATATCTTTTAACTCCACTTTCTTTCTGTTATTCATTAATGCAAAGGCTTGAGCTTTTTCATAGATACCTAGTGTAGCTCTTACAGAAGGTTTCTTTTCCAATTTTTCATCTTCTCTTAATTCTTGTATAAACTTTACAACCAAGTATAACAAACTTTCTGGAAATTCTACTCCCAAATTCTTCCCTTTAGTTTTAACTATTTGTATTTCTTCTTCTAAAGAGGGGTAAGTCATATAGATGATATCAAATCTGTCTAGTAGAACATCCGATAATCTCTCTGTTCCTGCAAAATCTTCAGGGTTCATTGTTGCAATCAATATAAAATCTACAGGAATTTCTATTTCAAAGGATCCTATAGTAACTGTCCCTTCCTCCAAAACTTGCAATAAAGCGTTTTGAACCTTAGGAGGAGCTCTATTTATCTCGTCGAAAAATAAAACACCTTTATGTGCTCTGAATATCTTACCGGGAATAAATGCTTGAGGGGAAAGAATACCATATTTTAGAGCTTTCATTGGATCTATATCACCAATAAGATCTTCTACTGTTAAATCTGGTGAACCTTGAACTCTTACGAATCTCTTTATTCCAGGAATTTCTTCAAAAGGACCAGTTTCCCACTTTTTCTTTATTTCTTCAGGTACAAAAGGAAATATAGGATCCATCCAATAAGGAACTCCTCTAGGAACCTTTATTTTAGGTAAAAGCTTTGCAACGGATTTAGCTAAAGTAGTTTTTCCTATTCCGGGAGGTCCTACAATTATAACATGTCTTCCGGCTAATAAAGAAGATATTAATTGTTCCTTAGCTTCTTTTTGACCTATTATATCTGGAAATGGATCTTTCCCTTGCCTTAAATATGATAATAAGATTTCTCTTAACATCCTTTTTTGTTGGAATAAAAATATTTTTGAATTAAGTACAATATTTATTATGTATTGTGTTGCTAACGTATCCGTAGATCTAACAGGAATACTCTATTTAATCTGCGGATCTAAAATACTAAGTATACTAATATCTAAAGATCAAGCTTTTTCTATATGGTTAGCATTAAATAAGAAGAAATATGAGAGACCTCTAACACATGATCTATTTGTAGATTTCTTAAAAAGATATGATATAAAAATATTGAATGCAACAATTTACAGAGAAGAGAATGGTATTTATTTTGCATATATTTGTACCGAAGATTTTTGCTTTGATTCCAGACCTTCAGATGCCGTAGCAATAGCTTTAAGGCTGGGAATTCCTATCTTTGTAAGGATAGATTTATTTAAAGAAGAAAGATGTTGTATAAATTACTTTTGAATTGGTTTAAGAAAGAGAACATAAGAAAGATCTATGTAGGTAAACTTAAATTTAAAAATTATTTAAATCCGTTTCAACAAATATTGCTAGAGATTTTGATAAAAGATAAAAGGATCTCTTTTGAAAAAAATGAAGGATACGTTTATTATTCAGAAGAAAACGTTTCTATTTTAAAATATAAAGGTTCAGAAATATCAGATGCTTCCTTATCAAGAGAAGGAGTTTTTCCTGATATAGAATTACCAGAATTTCCAAAATTTATAATAGATCTCGCTTTTTATGAGAAACACACTGAGAAAGCTAAAAAGAGATTAAAGAAACAACTATTGTACTCCCTATTAACAATAAGACAATATCTATGGGACAGGCATTTAGTTTTAACATCTATAAATGATAAAATAAAAGAAGAATTAAATAAAAGGTTTGGTCCAAATAAAGTTATTTACTATTATAAGAACGCTTTAGAATTCCTAAAAGAAAATAAAGTAGAATATGCTATTGTTTTAGATCCATATGCAAAAGAAGAGCTAACTGAAAAAGAAATTAAAGAAGCTCAAGCTTTTTTGATAGGAGGTATCGTTGATTTGGGTTACGAATGGAAAGGAGCTACAGAAGAATTATATAAAGGAGTAAATGCTGAATTTAGAAAAATAACATTTTACGGAGACATAAGAGGAGTCCCTGATAGAATAAATAAAATTATTTCAATAATTTTAAAAGTTAGGTATTTGGATAGAAAAATAGAAGAAGCTATTATTGAAGAACAAACAAGAAGAGATATTCTTCAAAGATTATCTGTTGAATTACCTAAGAGATGGATAAGATTACATGCGAGAAATGGAAAATTCTTGTTAATAACAAAAGAGGATTTAGAAGAATTGAATAATATGTTTAAAAGAGATATAAGCGAGTATCTTAAAATATTTAATGTCAAGGTTGTTGAAAATACGGATTTTCTAAAAGAATGTAAAGTAATTGAAAAATATGGGAGAAAAATTTACATTTATAATAAGGAGCTTAAGGTCTGATTTCATATATCTCATAATACGTAACATCATTTTCAGAATCCACTACAGCTAATAGTAATCTTTTCCCTTCTTTTTTAGCCTGCTCCAGGAGGTTTAAAAAATCTTGCCAGGTCATCGTAGTTTCCTCATAAGTCACATAGCATAGCCAATCTGGATCAGCATATAATGGGTTTGAACCTTTTACCCAAACATCGATGAATCTCTCTTTTTTAACTTTTATATAATATCCTCTATCTCTTAAATCTCTAAAAACAAAATAAGTATAAAGATCTATATTTAATATTTTTATGGCTTCACTAAAATCTTTTATCTCTTTGTTATCTTTGATTAATACTCCTCTCCCTTTTTCTATTACATATAATGCTTCATACGGATCATATAAGTATCCTCCTTCTACCTTCTTTCCAAATCCAAAAATTCTATCTAATCCAATTATTTTCCCTTCCTTTAAGTATAGTTTTACATTCTTCTCCATTCTATTTCTATATATTTTATTTTATCTTTAACAATAGCAATTAAAAGTTTCTTTCTTGTAGAATGTGCCACCCTTATCTTAGCTGAAAATTCATATAAAGTAAATTTATCTTCTGGTTTTACGGGATAACAAACCCATTTAGAATGTACTTTTCCTTTTATAGGTTTTTGCCCTCTTTCATAAACTCTAAATTCAGAACCAAATTTATATCCAGTTCCTATGTAGCACCCTCTTTCCCTAAGATCTTTATACACTTTGTACTTAACCAAAAACCTGTGTTCATACTTTTGTGCATATTTTATGAACTCTTCTCTTGAAATTTCCTTCCCATTTAGTTTTATCTTCAAAATTCCTTTGTCAAAAAGATATAAAGCTTCTATTAATGAAAGGACCAAATAATTCTGTAATTTCTTTCCGATATAGAATTCTTCATGAATCTTAGAGGCTTCCTTATTTAAAGGAACAAATACTTTATGTTTGATTATTTCTCCCTCTAACATTTTTAAAGGAATAAAATAAAGTTATTAATACTTGCCGCGGTGCCCGAGCGGTCCAAGGGGTCGGGCTTGAGACCCGATGGCCGTAAGGCCTCCGGGGTTCGAATCCCCGCCGCGGCGGAAATTTTAGCTTATATAAATCTTACAGACAGAATTAATATCAAAAGCTTATACAGAATTCTAATTTGTCAAGGAATTCATACGGCTCATCAAAAAGAAGATTATATGGGCTATTAAGATAAGAAACTTAAGGAAAAAATATTTGACGAAATAACTCTTACTTTTTTATATTTTTACATCTTATCGTGTTATTGTGAAGGTTACACCTTGGGAAGTTCAGATTAAAACGGAAGAGGATTACGAAAGGTTAATTAAGGAATTTGGCGTCCAGAAAATTACAGAAGAAATAAAAAATAAAATAAAAGAATTAGCTGGTGATTTGCACTTTCTTATTAGAAGGAATTTCTTTTATGCTCATAGAGATTTGGATTTGGCTTTGAAAGATTATGAAGAAGGAAAAGGTTTCTTTTTATATACAGGTAGGGCACCATCAAAAGCTCCAATGCACATTGGACACTTAATACCCTTTATCCTAACAAAATGGTTTCAAGAGAAATTCAACGTTAATGTTTATATCATGATTCCGGACGAAGAAAAGTTTTTAGCAAAGAAAGTAGATTCTCTGGAAGAAGTTAAAAAATATGTAGAGCAGGATATATTAAATATAATTGCTGTTGGTTTTGATCCTGATAAAACATTTATTTTTATAGATACAGAATACATTAAGCATTTATATAAAGCAGCAGTTTACGTTGCCAGACATATTAATTTATCTACAGCAAAAGCTGTTTTCGGTTTTACTAATGATACTTCTATAGGCTTAATTTTCTATCCTGCTTTACAAATAGTCCCAACATTCTTTGAAAGGAAAAGACCTTTAATTCCCTGTGGTATAGACCAGGATCCTTATTTCAGATTGCAAAGGGATATTGCACCAAAATTGGGATATTACAAGACAGCAGAGATTCTTTCAAAGTTCGTTTGGGGATTAGAAGGTCCGTATTCAAAGATGTCAGCTTCAAAGCCAGAGACAGCAATAATTTTAACAGGAGATCCTGAAAAGGAAGCTAGAAAAGTTTTTAGGGCAGTAACTGGCGGAAGAATCACTTTAGAAGAACAAAGAAAATATGGAGGAGATCCTGAAAAATGTTCTGTATTTCATTGGTTTAAAATTTTCTTTGAACCGGATGATAAGAAGTTAGAAGAAAGATATTGGAAATGTAAAAATGGAGAATTAACCTGCGGAGAATGTAAGAGAGAACTATATGAAAGAATAAAGAAGTTCTTAGAGGAACATCAAAAAAGGTTAAGAAGAGCAGAAAGATTAAAAGACAAATTCTTATACGATGGTAAGCTTGCGCAAGAGATGTGGAACTGGGAATTTAAGGTTTATAAATAAAGAAAATAATTATTTTTCGGGTCGGGCGGACCCGGAGAGCATCCCGGCCCGCTATGATCCGGGTCAATCGCGGGGTCTTTCCATTTTATTTAACTAAGGGTTCCAAGATCACTACCTCCGTTACCCCTTCTAGAGATTTCTTTAATTCTTCGAGAACCCCTGGTTCTATCTTTAATTCTGGTAAATAATTATAATGCATAGGTATAAAGTATTTCGGTTTTATAACTTTAACAGCCTCAATAGCCTCTTTATAATCCATCGTATAAGTTCCCCCTATCGGTAATAAAGCTACAGTAATATTTTTTAGTTCCTTCATTTCCGGAATGAAATCTGTATCTCCTGCATGGTAAATCCTAACACCATCCAAATCTAAAATATATCCAACGCCTCTTCCTTTTGGATGAAATGGTTTATTAACATTATAAGCGAAAACTGTTTCAAATTTTAAATCTCTTGCAGAATACTCCCTACCAGGCTCAACTACAAATATATTTTTAGTAACCCTTTTTACTTTGTTTTCACAAACTTTTGGACAAATAACTAATGTATCTTCTTTCAATATTCTTTTTAGAGCATTTAAATCACAATGATCAAAGTGCTCATGTGTTATAAAAACGTAATCTGCTTTTTCTTCTTTATCCAAGACAAAAGGATCGATGTATATTACTTTATCTTTCCAATAAATTCTAAAAGTAGCGTGTCCGATCCATTCTATTTTTACATTCTCTATTTGGAACATGCTTAAATATTTGAAAGGAGGAATAAAAGATTTATGGGAGAAGTGATTTATGAGAAGAAATTCAAGTACAAAGGACCAATGGATGTTAAACAAGTTTATAAAACTATCAAAGACTATTTGGATTCTAAAGGATATGATGTTATAGAAAAGAAGCATGAAGAAGAAGTAAAAGAAGATGGTTCAAGAAGTATCTCTATAGAATTAGAAGCTGAGAAAGAACCTATTGAAGATTATGTGAAATACAAAATGTCTATTGAAATATCTTTTGATAACGTAAAGAAAGCTGTAGTTGATGGAAAGGAAATGGATGATGGAGAATTCGAAATAAAAGTAAAATCCGAAATGGAAACTTCAGAAAAAGTTTTTGGTGAAGGACCACTAAACAAATTCTGGAAAGCTTTGTTTGAAAAATATTTAATTGGTTCAGAATATAAACAATGGAAAAAACAAGGATCCAAGGAAGCTGATGGGTTAATACAGGAAATTAAAAAGATTTTAGGAACTAGAATATGATCTGGGATTTTCTATTTCCTAAAGAAGAAGTTAAATGGGAAGAGAAAGAAGAGGATGGGCCTTCAACTAAAGTGAAGTACTCTGGACCTTTTGATTTAAAGGGTTTGTATCAGAAGTTGCATGATTGGTTATCAGATAACGATTATACGGATATTCAAGTAGGACAAGATTATTACGAAACTTGGTATTATCATAAAGAAACGAAAGATGGTTTGATGTTTCTTAAGTTTAAATGGTCTGCAGTAAAGAAATTTTCAGATGAACCTGAAATAAAGCATTTTTTAAACATTACAGTTACTGTAGCACCTTACAATAAGAATTTAAAGAAAGGAGATCTGGAAATAGAAATAAAATCAAAAAGAAAATGGAAAGAACCAAAAGAAGAGGGCTCTTTTTATATAAGAGAGGGAGCGAAGAGATATAAAAAAGATAAGTTAAAACCAAAGTTAAAGGAGTCTGCAAAGAAGTTATATGAGGATGTTTATAAATTCAAGAAAGAGATAGAAGAATTCTTAAAAACTTATTATGTAACACCTTTGGTATGAGGAGACCTAAATTAGAAGAAGAAATACCTATACCAGATAACGTTGAAGTTAAATTAGAAGGGAATAAATTAATTGTAAAAGGGCCTAAAGGGGAAAATGTAAGGGAGTTCTTCCATCCAAAAATAAAAATCTCTGTAGAAGATAAGAAAATCAAATTAACATGTTACTTTCCAACAAAAAGAGAGAAAAGAATATTCAACACATGGGTAAGCCATATAGAGAACATGATTAAAGGTGTAACAGAAGGATTTAGATATAAGTTAAAGATAGTTTATACGCACTTCCCTATGAGAGTTAAGATCCAAGGTGATAAGCTAATCATTGAGAACTTCTTAGGAGAAAAGACACCAAGGATAGCAAAAATATTACCAGGTGTTAAAGTAAAAATTGAAGGAGATTATGTTATAGTGGAATCTCATGATATTGAGAAAGCTGGTCAAACTGCAGCAAATATAGAACAAGCTTGTAGGATTACGGATAAAGATAGAAGGAAGTTCATTGATGGTATCTGGATTATAGAAAAACCCTACCAAAACTTGCTGGAAATGTAATTTTTATTTTTATTATAAATTATTTTTCAGCCAAGTTTTTATTCTCTTAAAAAGAATAAAATTGAATTAAAAAATTAAGAAAAAACTTATCTAGAGATTGTTACTTCTTCTTTTCCTTCAAATACTTCTGCGTTCTTTCCTTCTGCTATGTATTCTGCTAACATTCTTGCAGCTTTTCTAGTATCTTGTGCTTCCCATCCAGCTACTAATACTGCTACCTTTCCACCTTCTTCTACTACCTTTACTAATGCTGCATTTTCTGGTATTCCTGATGCTGCTCCACATGCTGGGTATGTCTTGTTTAATAATTCTGCAGCTACTCTGTTTATACATGGTCCACCTACTACTATTAATCCTTCATATTCTCCTTTATACCATGGTTGTGGAACTTCTGTGTCTAACATACCTACTTGTCCTACTGGTAATGGTACTATTTCTTCTGTCTTAACAGATTCTGGTACTTTTACTTCTTTTACTTTCCATTCAGTTCCTGGTACGGTTCCTCCTACTTTTACTGTTTTAGTTTCAGTTACAGTTTCTGCTTTTGTTGGTACTAATTTAATATCGTATGTTCTAACTTCGTCAGGTATATAAACTGTTACTTTATCTAATCCATCGTCGTTTATATACTTTTCTACATAAACTCCGAGATCGTTTAACCATACTTTGTAATCGTCACCTTTATCTTCTGGATCTATTGGTTGAGCACGTAGTTCGTCAATTTGATCATATACTTTTACATCTGCATCTGCTAATTTATCTCCAGCCCCAGAGTTATTGTTGTCATCGATTATTAGCTCTACTAATCTTGGATCAGTTTCTGCTTCATCAACACCAGCATAATCTTTTATTAATGTAATCTTTACTTCAGTTTCATTATCTTTGTTTAAATCTTTTTGTATAGCATCTAATATTACTTCGTTTTGTAAGTATAACTTTAACTCGTCCTTTAAGACGCTGTTCGGGTCGTCCAAATCTACATTTTTGAATATTAACATACTCTTATTGTTGATATCAGCTA
>CAZNIQ010000007.1:0-27561 GCA_964573185.1 Candidatus Woesearchaeota archaeon
CGAATAATCTATATTTGTCTAACCCTTGTAATTCCATTAAAATTCTTTTTACAATAGCCTTCTTTATATCGATCCCGCATCTCCTTTTGAAATCTTCAAAGGACTCAAACGGTTTCTCTTCTCTCTTTTCTAAAATTTCCCAAAGATGTTTCTTTCCTATACCAGGCAAAAGCTCTAACATATGTAATCTTGGTGTTATAGCTTGAGCTCTATTTATCCAATTTATAAATCTCTTTTCATGCCTTTCTACTAATTTTTCAATTACTTTTGGTAGCAAATCTCTTGCAAAAGGCGTTAAATCTTCATATTTTAGTTTTCCTAAAACAGAATTTATTTTATCTCTTTGTCCCGGTCCTATATATACTTCTTCTTCAGGTTTTAATTCTACATTTGGTTTTGGAGTTAATTCTAGTAGAATAAAATAATCTCTTCCTATCGCTTGGGCTACAGGGAAATTTCTACCTCTCTTCGCATCTCCATGAGGCAGAAAATCTAAGATTATAGCGTACTCTTCTTTAACTTGTATCCTTCTCATGGTAAAAACTATTTGTATTTCTTAACTATTTCCAGAATTTTATCAAAAATTTCTTTATCAGTTACTTCTCCATAAAATATTACTCTCAAATCATCATTGTCTTCTGGTAATAAATCTACAATTTTTACAATATGATATGTTCTTACTCTTGGTAATTTCAATTCTTCCAGCTCTTTTCTCAATTGAATTGCTTTATCATAAGGTAAAATATCTAAATTATTTAAATATTGTTTAACTTTGTTGGCTCTTACGTCTAGTTCTTTATCCCTTTCTTCTAGTTTCCTAAGTAGCTCTTTCACTTCTGCTAGCGTCAATGGTCTCTCTTCTAATACACGCATAAATAGATTTTAGAATGTTGTTTTATAAAAGTAACTCATGGTTGATAGGAAAAGGAAAGGTAAAAGAAGAAAGACAAGAGATAAATTATCTAAATCTCCCAGGGAAAGGGGAAAAGTTCCTATAAGAAAATTCTTACAAGAATTTGAAGTAGGAGATGCTGTACATATTAAAATAGAACCCTCTGTTCATTATGGATTGCCTCATCCAAGATATCATGGAAGAACCGGCGTTATTGTTGGAAAAAGAGGAAGATGTTATGAAGTTTTAATAAGAGATGGAAGCAAGCTGAAGATGCTTATAGTACATCCAGTACATTTAGAGAAAGCTCCCTATAAAATACCTCTAGAAGAAGTACAAAAAATGATTGCGGAATTTAATAGAACTTAAGACTTTAACAGCCTTTTTGCGTATTCATAAATTTTTATGTAAACATCTTCTGGAATGGTAACTTCTGTCTTAGTCTCCTCATTTCTGATATTTACAAATAATTTTCCTTTTCTATCTTTCAATATCCTTAAAGTAACATTTTCGATCTTTTCTTCTTTTATTTTCCAAAAGTCTATTATAGCCATAACGGTTGTTTTGTAGCAAATTTTATAAAAGGCATGCCGCCGCCGGGATTTGAACCCGGGTCTCGGGGACGAGAACCCCGCATCCTTGACCTGGCTAGACGACGGCGGCTTTTGAATAAAACATTTATAAATCTTCTTTTAAAGCTTACTTTAATGGTTGGCTCTTGGGAACATCTATTGAAACTTCACGCTCATAAACCTGGAACTTTAGCAAAAATACTTAAGCATAATAGACCTAAGAAAAGAAAATATGGAAAGGGAGCTAGGAAATGCATTATATGTGGAAGGCATAATGGATTAATAAGAAAATATGGAATTATGATGTGTAGGGAATGTTTCAAAAGATATGCTGAACAGATGGGTTGGTTTAGATACGGAGAATGAGCGACATAGTTACAAACTTCTTCTCACATTTAACTAATTGTGCTAGAAGAGGGAAGAAAGAAGTATATTACAGACCAATCTCAAAATTAATTTTGAATATCTTAGAAGTTATGAAAAGACATGGATATGTTGAAAGCTATGAGGTAGTTACTTGGGAGAAGGGAGGTGTTGTGAAGGTAGTTTTATCGGATAGTTTTAACAAAGCAGGTGCTATAAAGCCAAGATTTCCTGTACAGAAAAGAGATTGGGAATGGTATGAAAAAATATATTTACCTGCAAGAGATTTTGGAATCTTGATAGTTTCCACCTCTCAAGGTGTAATGTCAAATAAAGAAGCTAAAAAATTGGGAATTGGAGGCGTTTTGATAGGTTATGTGTATTAGCTTTCCAAAAGTTTTTCTAATTTAGATAGATCTCTTTCTATAGTTTCGATACTACTTCCATCAATATCTACGAACATTGCATATGGAAGTTCCTTTTTTAGAATTTCCATCAATACGCCCGATTCACCTTCTACTCTTTGCATATTTCCTTTAATTTCTTTGCTTCTATTTAAGTCTTGATTAACAGCATATGGCAATAATTTTTCCAATAAAGTTTTATCTTTCAATTTATAAGTACCGGTCACACCACATGTAGGAGAATATTTCTTTCCAACAATTATTACTTTTTCAGGTTTTAATTCTTCTACTAATTTCTTAATCCATTGTGTTATTATTATAGCTATCTTCTTCATACCAAGAGCTTCATACATTTCTTTTGAACAAGGAACTCTAGGAGCGGATAATGTTAATAAAAACTCTGGACAAGGATATGGTCTAAAAATGACGTCTTTATATTTAGCTTTTATCTCTGCAAATCTCTGGTAAAGATATTTTACAGTTTCATAGTTTTCACTTTCAGGTCCTTTATATGTTACTGAAGGATTCTCTATACAAGGGGAATAAATTACTAGTTTCATAAAGTAATTGCTAAAAATAAAGCTTTAATACTTTTTCAAATCTTCTTCTATTTTAACATCCTTCAATTTTTCTTTTATTTCTTTTAATTCTTCTTTTATTTTTTGAATTTCTAAAAATAAAAAAGCTATAGCAACCCAGAGTTGCGCTATTCTGGGATCCTGAGATTTCATGTAAGCCTCCCTATATTCTAACGTTCTTTTTAACACCTCGTTTAGCCTCTCTTTTATTATAGGATCTAAATAATCTTTCCAATCCATTAAACTTTAACTGTTAATGCCTTCTTATAAGCTAATGAAACTATTTGATCAAACTTTTCCTTATTAGGGTACAATTCCCTTGCCATCTGAATAGCCTCCTCTATAGTTATTTCACCTTTCTTCAATTTTTGTCCAATTTCCCACCAAGGTTTATATTTTTCTATTATTTTCTGTTTTACTTCCTCAAAATGTTCTGGTAATTTCTCAGGATCAAAACCTCTTTGTAGGTATCCTCCAAATTGTCGTTTGTATTTTTCAGGATTCTGTTCTTTCAATAACTTAGCATAAGCTGCTATATGTTCTCCCCTTATTCTTTCTTCTGTTGGAAATATACCTTCTCCATGAGGTATTTGCATTCCTGCATCAACTGCACCTTTTAATGCAGCAAATAACCTACCTCCTTTATGAGGAACTTGTCTTCCAACATCCAAAACAGCAATAAAAATTCCTCTCTTAAAGGATTTTAATGCAGCAAGTAATCCAGTTAAATAAGCTGTAGGAATGTTTCCTCTATATCCTTTCCATCCAAAATCCCTTTCTAAAACTTTTGAATGTACTGTAACTACAACCCAATCGCTTTCCGGTTTATATAAAACAGTTTGACAGACCATGTTATAAATAGTTTTTCTTACAACAAATCTTGGCTTACCAGATAATAATAATTTTAATCTTTTTCTATAATCGGTTTTTCCCTCCCTCCTTCTTCTGTAAGGTACTCTATATCTTGGACCATGTGCCATGGAAGAAGACTTTTAAATTATAATTAAAAATCTTATTAAAAGCCGCGGTGCCCGAGCGGTCCAAGGGGCCGGGCTGCAGACCCGGTAATCCGGGGTTCGAATCCCCGCCGCGGCTTTATAGCATTTCTGTAGGGAATTTCTTTGGAAAATCTATGCTTTGTGTTATTTTTGGTCCTATAAACCATTTAGCAACCCAAGTTCCACAAACTTTACAATGTCCAGTATCTGTTATTAACTCGGGTGTTAATTTTATACCACAGAAAGGACACCTAATTTCTTTTTCTTTAACATATTCTCTTAATTCCTTTACAATTTGATCTAAATGTTTCTTTAAAACATGTTCAATAGCTTTTTCCCTTATCTTTTTATAACTCCTCTTAAACTTCTTTACTTTTGTAACATCTATTTTATATTCAAATGTACAGTATGGGCAGCTGAAACCTTTGAGCATAAGATATCTAAGAAAAAAGCTTTAATAAATTAACATTGAAAGGTTCTAATGCCAAAATATGTAAAGCGTTACGCTGACTGGAAAAGAAAAATATGGTTTGAAATAGTAGCTCCTCAACAAATATTTAATGAAGCGCCTTTGGGGGAAACACCTGCTTATGAAGCTTCCCAAGTTATAGGAAGAAGAGTAGAATGGAACCTGGCTTTGTTAACCGGTAACTTCAGATTTCAAAATGCAAAAGTTATATTCAGAATTGTAAGAGTTCAGGGAACCAAAGCTTATACGGAATTAGAGGCTTACGAATTATACGAAGCTTATATTAGGAGAATTGTAAGAAGAGGAACGGACAGAATTGATGATTCATTTGTTGTAAAAACAAGAGATGGAATAGAAGTAAGAGTAAAACCATTGGTAATTACAGCTTATAATACCACTAGATCTAGGAGAAAGGCTATTAGAAAGAAGTTTAGAGAGATAATAGAAAACGTTGCAAAGGAATTAGATTATTATGATTTTATGAGAAAAATCTTGTTCCAAGAGTTGCAAAATGAGGCAAGACCTATATTACATAAAATTTATCCTGTCGATAGAGTCGAAATAAGAAAAGCTATAAGAGTGACTCCATTTAAGGAGGTCTTAGAAATTTTGGGAATAGCTGCTAAAACTTAATTTTTCTTATTTTTGATGATGAGCTACTAGGCTCCTGATCATGATGAACCAGACCTGCACTGAAAAATAATTTTAATTTAAAGTAAATTTTAATTAAAAAGCCGCCGTAGCTCAGCTTGGATAGAGCGCCGGGTTGCGGACCCGGAGGTCCCGGGTTCAAATCCCGGCGGCGGCACAGCCATTGCCCTTCATTCCTCTTTGAATTCGAAGTAGTCAAGTTTTTCGCCACCCTTTATAAATATTAAAACCAATGTTATCACATGGCCAAGAAAAAAGAAATAAAAGATATAGAAGATTTACCAGGAGTTGGTCCAAAAACTGCTGAAAAGTTGAGATCTGCGGGGTATACTACTTTACTAGATATTGCATCTGCAACTCCTGAAGAACTTTCAGAAAGAGCAGGAATTGGTGAAAATGTTGCAAGGAAAATAATAGAAGCTGCAAGACAAGCTGTAGGTTTTGGTTTTATTACAGCAGATAAAGTATTAGAAACTAGGCAGCAATCTGAAAGAATTACTACAGGCTCAAAGAATCTAGATTCGTTATTGGGTGGTGGGGTCGAAACACAAGCCATTACGGAAGCGTATGGAGAATTCGGATCTGGAAAAACACAATTAGGATTTCAATTAGCAGTAAATGTACAATTACCTAAAGAGAAGGGAGGGTTATCTGAACCAGATAATCCAGCAAAGGTAGTATTCATTGATACAGAGGGAACCTTTAGACCCGAAAGAATTATGCAAATGGCAAAAGCTGTAGGTCTAGATCCTCAACAAGTATTAAAGAATATATTTGTTGCTAGAGCTTTAAATACAGATCATCAGATGGAACTAGTCAGAGAAATACCAAAATTAATCAAAGAAGGTCATAATATAAGGCTGGTTATAGTAGATTCCATAACGGCACATTTCAGAGCAGAATATGTTGGAAGGGGAATGTTAGCAGAAAGGCAACAGAAATTAAATAAGCATATAAGAGATTTATTAAAAATAGCTACGGCATATAACATTGCAGTTTATGTTACTAATCAAGTAATGGCAAAGCCAGAAGGTTTTTACGGATTTGAATTAGTACAAGCTATAGGTGGACATGTATTAGCTCACGCAGTAACATATAGAGTATTCCTAAGGAAAGGTAAAGGAAATATAAGAATAGCAAGATTGGTAGATGCTCCTCATCTACCAGAAAGAGAGGTAACATTTAGAATCACTGACGAGGGGATACGTGACTAAATTTTTTAATTATCTTTCTATTTTATTTTTATGGAAAGATATTCTGCTAGGGATATAATTGGTAAAACTGTTGTATCAAAGAGTGGTAGAAAATTTGGGGAGGTCGCTGATATAATCTTTGAAGTGAGAACTGGAGAGTTATTGCACTTAGTAGTTAGAAATCCCACACCTTATGCTTTAAGTTTAGATTTGGAAAAAACACCACAAGGAGAAATTTTAGTTCCGTTTACAGCTGTTATAGCAATAGGAGATTTCGTTATAATTTCTGAGGAGGATTTAGTCTAATCTTTTTCTATCACAGAAGCCATTTGGTAAGCACATTTCAATTATTTTTCCATAAACGTTATACATCTTATTAAAGCACCATAACGATGGATAATAAGTTATTTCAATAACTTCTCCTGGTCTTAAAATATTTTTTGAAACGTTAGCATACAAATCCTCCTTAGAGCATAAAATCCTTCCTGACGAATCTAATATTTTTACATAAATATCTTTTAGATTTATTGCTGTAGTTCCGGTATTTGAAATCGTTACCCTAATTGGATAGAATATGGAATAGTTTGCGTAAAGAAGTTTTACCTCTTCTTGTGATAAAGCCCTTTTAAAGAGGTAGATTTCATCAATAGAAATATTAGCCCAACCATTACCAATCGGGCATATTGCCTTATTTGGATGATTTATATACAAATCCTTATCATTATCCTTTATATACCCTCTAATATCTCCCCACGAAGCTCCTAAACTATATTGTCCATCCTTAAAAGGTTTTAATTCCCAATCTTGTGAAGAATATATAGCCGCAAGATGAGTCCATTTTGAGAAGGGAATAGCATAAGTCCACCTTCTTTCAGTATTTGTACCATTTCCTACAGAGAATCCTACTATTCCAAATTCTTCTAGTACTACACTAAATCCTGTCGAAGTACCAGCTGTAGATCCTTTGTGCATAATACTCCTCCAATTATTCTTTGAATCACAATTTGGATTATTATTTGGTTTCAACCAAAACGAAATCCCTAATTCTTTGATATTGTCTATACTAGGTGAATCCTTTATTAGGATATAACTCCCAATGGGAGTGTTATTAAATTGCAAATAATATCCCCAAGGCCCTTTTTTGATAAAACTTAAATCATTCACATATTTTCCTTTTCCTTCATCAAAAGATAAATGCAAGACTAAAGAATCATCTCTTGGGCAATTTCTGATATCTTGATAACAAGCTTTAATTTCCTCATCTGAGAGAGGTTTATTATAAATCAGTAACTCGTAAAAAATAGCCTTTATGCCACACTCATTTCCAGAACAATCTTCTCCTCCAATATAAAGATAAACTTGTGATGGGTATCCTTTTACTTTGGTAAAACAATGGGGATTTTCCGCCTTTCCATTTATGTAGAAAATAATACAATTAGAAGAACTGTTATATACTGCTGCTATAAAGTTTGTTTTATTTAATATTATTTTACTAGAACTGACCAATACTTCTTTGTTCCCACCATCACCAATTTTAAATTGAATTCGATGGTCTTGTGTTATTGCTAGAGAATACCCTTCTGTCCCCCAACTAGTATCAGTTGTTGTAACAATAGTTGAGCAATTATTTTCTAATTGAATAGGTTTTAGAATCACTATAATCGTCTTGCTACCATTAAATGCTGCTAAACTGTTAGATATTTTAATACAACCATCTTCTAGAAAGTTAACATATAATCCTTTGTCTTCCCACCTATAATCCCCTTTAGTACCTTTATATATTTCCCCCTTCAAATTTCCATAGAATATACCATCATTATGATAATTTGAAACATCCTTAAAAGTAACATTACACATTATATTATCACAGGTAAAGTACCAATCCTCAAAGTTCATCCCTAAAACTAAATCCGGATCTATATTTGCAAATGTCTCTAAAATACTAAATCTAGAGCCAGTAGTATAGATTATTCTTTCTGTTTGTTCCTGAGTTGCAGATTGAACAGAGGATTGTAGATGGGTTATAAATAGAAAAGCAGATATTCCAAAAGCAACAACAAGTAAAGATAATATCAATATACCAACTACCGGAGAGATGGCTCTTTTCATAAAATTTATGAAATGTTTTATATAATATAAAAGCGTTCTGCCCTGATCCAAAAAGCATCAATCCTTTTAATCTTTTTCTCATGAAACCAATATATGGCTTTTATAGGAAATTTTACTTCTTTCAAGATATCAACCTTAAAGCCCCTTTCTTTAAAGTACTCTAAAATTATCTTTTTCTTTGCTAAATCATGTATAGAATAAACGACATCAGAAATTTCCGTTGCTTTATCTAAAAACTTAAATAAAAGCTTTCTTTTTTGAACACCAAAAGGAGGATTCATTATAACAACATCAACTTTTTTATTAAACTCTGAAACATCTGTATTTAAAATTTCATAATTATTAAATTTCAATTTCGATAAATTTTCTTTTAAGATCTTTATAGCATCTGGGTCAATTTCAACAAAGTATACTTTCTTTGCACCTAAGATTAAAGCACCTATTCCTAAAATACCAGTACCGGCACCTAAATCTGCTATTACTCTATTTTGAATATCTCCTTTCATAAAAGCCGTCCAAAGGATTTCAGAAGCAAGATCCGGATCTGTAGGATATTGTTCTAATTCTAATTTTGGTCTTTCAAAAGTTTTTAATTTAGAGAGAATAATTGCCAATTGTTTTTTAGTTATCATTTAAATTGCTTATAATATTTTTCTTGTTTTTCATCAAAAGTTATTAATTCCTTATTTAATCTTAAAGCTACAGATATTATTACAAAATCATTATAATCCGATAAATTCTTTGCGTTTCTTAAAGCGAATAGAATATCGCTTTCCGTAATTTCTATTATCTCTGTTTTTTCACAAAGTATCCAACTTAAAATAATATCTTTTGGAAGATTTTTTCTTCTAGCAAACCAAACCAACTCATGAATCGCTATCGTTGGAATATAAATTAGTTTCGTTTTTTCAAAAATCTCAATAGCCTTTTTATGATGAATGTCTTCCTTAATCGAATATGCTATTAAAAAAGAAGTATCTGCAACTATTTCCATTGTTCTGCTAGTCCTTCTTCAATATATTTTTCTACTTTCTTGTAATCAATCTCTTCTCCAATACTATAAATTTTCGGTCTTTTAATTTTTTTTGGATAAATTATTATTTTATCCTTTTCCAATACTAATACTACTTTTTCCCCTGGTTTTAGATTTAATTGTTCTAAAAACTGTTTAGGTATTGTTATCTGATTCGCCCTTGTAATCGTTACCTCAACCATCATTAATTATAATGTAAGAAATTATTTATAATGTTGCTTTCCTTTAAATTCTAATGAAAATACTCAAAGAACTTGAGAAAGAAATAAAGGAATCTGGAGCAATACTTTTAGAAGAACGTTTTGCCCAGAACTTAGAATATATAATTGAAATTGATTTTACTAGAATACTTAAGGCTTTAAGAGCTTTTAGATATGGCAAACCAGATGAGATATATCTATTATTAGCAAAAATCCCTTCAGAAACAGCAAGAAAAATATATGAAAAATTTATTAAAATAAAAAATAAACTGATTAAGAAATATTTTTATTATGAATTAAACTTTACAATAATAGGAACTCATGAAGATTATCTAGAGGAGCTATATCAGTCTTTATTGAATGAGAAAAAAGAATGGCTGGAAAAATTAAAACCAACTCTTAATGAAATTAAGGAAAAAATAAAAGAGAAGTTTGGGAAAGAAGAAGTTTACTTAACAGGCTCTTTATCCCCAAAATCCGATAATATTTTCTTAGCATATGAATTCGAGAATACAGAAATTATATCTTCAATAGATTTCTTTATAAAGTCTGAAGAAATTTTGGATACAAAGGACTTCGAAAAGGAATTATCTTTAAAAAAAGGATTCAGGATAAATATAAAATATGGAAAAGATGTTCCAAAAAATGCTATTCCCTTATAGCCCCTACCTCTCTTAATTTCTTTTCTAAGAATTTTATAGCCTCCTCAATTTCTTTTTCAGATTTTGCACCTGCAACAACTATTTTTCCATTTTTAAATATAAGAAATCTCACCTTTATTTCATTTGGCCTATAGATCAATCCGGGGAATTGTTCCGGTTCGTATTCTGCTTCTGGAAGTTTTTCTGCTAACTCCTCAAGATTTACTTGGAAATCCAACTTTCCGGAAGCAACCATATTTTGTATTTCTATTTTAGGTTCCCCTCCAACTTTAACACCTAGTTTTTCTAATTTTTTAATAATCTCATCTAAAGCCTTTTTAATATCATCCATACTTTTAGCACCTGTTATAATTACTTTACCAGAGGAAAATAACAAAGCGGAAACTTTGGGGTTCTTTAATTTTAGCACCAAACCTGGGAATTGTTCTGGGTTGTATTCTGCTTCTGGCCACTCAATTGCAGCTTTTTCAAGAGGTATAAAAGTATTTGGTAAAGTTACAGAAGCAACGATATTCTGTATTTCCCACTCCATTATTATTTTAATATTGTTAGAAATATCTTTAAACGATACCCTTTGATTTTCTCTACCGATGAGTAATCATAATGATCTATTTCCTTTTCTGAAGACGTTATCTTCAATTCTATAGCGTTTACATGCTTAGAGATTTTATCTCTGAACTCTTCAATCCAAGATTTTGTTTTTTCTTCAGAAACAATAAATACTTTTATCTTTTGATCCTTGGTTAGCTTCAATTTCTTTCTTCCTTCTTGTATTCTCCTTATAACTTCCCTCACAAATCCTTCTTTAAATAAATCTTCGGTTATTTCTTTGTTTAAAGCTATAAATCCAAATGGTAACCTCTCTATAACGTACCTGTCATCTTTAGATAGGAATTCTACCATTACATTGGACCAGTTTAATTCTACCCCCTCCAGCTCATATTTTCCTTTTTCTAATAGCTCCTTGTATATTCTTTTATGATCAATTTCAGATAACTTTGTAACTAATTTAGGTAATTTCTCTTCGGGTATTTTTGAGTAATCTAGCTTTATTTTTATTTCAACAAAATCTGGTAGTTCCGTAACAATTTTAACATCTTTCACATTTAATTTTGATAATAATACTTTTCTAACTTCTTCAAGCAGTTCTTTTTCCTCTTCAGATTTAACATATATTATTGCTTCCTTTAATGGCCATCTTATTCCATATCCTACTTTTTTATCTCTTAATCTCCAACCAGCTTCTAGAATTTCTTTAACCAAATTAAAAGCTTTTTCAATTCTTTCATCTATCCATTTTTCATCTTTTTCTGGCCAAGGCAATAAATGTACAGATTCGCCATCTAATCCAAATGCTTCTTTCAAGTTAAGAAATGTTTTTTCAGTTATGAATGGAGCTACTATTGAAAACATGTTTATAGTGTCTAATAAAACTCTGTATATTACATAGAGTATTGTAGGTCTCGCTTCTTCATCTTCTTGAAGTCTCTCTCTAATTACTTTTATATAAAATCTTGACAATTCTAACCACAAGTTTTCTAACAACCTTCCAACTTTCCATAATTCATATTTTTCTAAGGCTTCTTCTACTTCCTTTTTAGTTTTCTCTAAAAGATGTAGCATATATTTATCCTCTGGTTCTAATTTCAATTCCTTTACCTCTTTAGGATTAATTCCATAGAACTTTGCTTGATCTATTAAGTACCTATGTATATTCCATAAAACATTTAATGTAGCTTGCTTCTCTCTAATTTTATTTATATCAACTCTTATATCTTCGTAAGCCTTAGCTGCTGTAGATAGATAAAATCTTGTAACGTCAGCACCGAAGTTCCTTATTAAATCAAAGGGATCAATAACATTACCTAATGATTTTGACATTTTTCTTCCTAAAGGATCTAGCGTATAACCATGTACATATACATTCTTATAAGGTATTTTACCGAAGTATACTGTTCCTAACACTGCTAAAGAATAGAACCAACCACGTAATTGATCCAAACCTTCTATTATAAAGTCCACAGGAAATACGGGGGGTTCTCTTGATGCATATGGAGCTGAGCCAGAATCTATCCAAACATCAACAACATCTGGTACCCTTCTCATCTCTTGACCACACACTGGACACTTAAATGTAAAGTTATCCACAAAGGGTCTGTGCAAATCAAAGTTGTAAACTCTTATTAACTCAAAGTCTCTTTGTCCCAGAGATCTTACTATAAAGTATTTTTCTTTTATTTTTCTAACAGTTTCATCGGATATAGAATCAACAAATATAAATGTGTTATCTTCTACTTTATCTAATAATTCTAGTAGTTCTTCTTCCTTTGCTTCTATTTTTCTCTCTATATTGTAATATTCTTTTAACATCTCTTCAGCATACTCTGATTTTCTAACAACTATATATATTTTCTTTAGTCTCTTTCCAGTCAACTCTTCCAATTCTTTTATAGAACCTACAACATGTATATGTCCGTTAGGGCATCTCCAAACAGGTAAGGGTATTCCCCAATATCTTTGTCTGGATACAACCCAATCCGGTGCAGTTTCAATTACATGTCTAAAAGCTTCTTTAGCAGAAGGTGGTATGAAATTGACGTTTTCTAAATCTTCTAACAATTTCTCTTTTAATTTCTGAACGTTCAAAAACCACTGTTTTGTGGTTCTTATTATTAATCTCGTGCCACATCTCCAACATATAGGGTAATCGTGTTCGTACCATTCAAAGTAAACTAATATTTTCTTTTCCTTTAATAGATTTACCCATTTAAGATCATCAAACTTGGCTCGCCATCCTTCAAAGTAAGGAAGATTTCTAATGTATCCTTCTTCATCAACAGTATTAAAGGGTTTTACATTATATTTCAGACCTACTTCGTAATCTTCTGGACCACAACCTGGTGCAGAATGTACCAATCCTGTACCCTCTTCTGTAGTTACATATTCTTCAGAAAGCCAAACGGTAAAAGCATTTGGATTTTCTTTTTTGATTTTGTCTAATACTCCTTTTAGTTCCTCATAGAAAGGCGGTATATATTCCTTTCCTTCAAGTTCTCTACCTAAAAATGTCTTAACTATCTTATAATTCTGTATACCGAATTTTGCCATTAAAGCATTAACCAGATCTTTCGCAACTATCCAATATTCTTTCTTATTCTCATATGCGAGCTTTTCCTTTAACACTTTCTTTTCTTTTTCATCTATTTCTAATTCCTTAACATACGTTTTCGGAACCTCAACTAGAACATACTCTATATTTGGATTTACCATTACACCCAAGTTATATGTCAGCGTCCAAGGTGTTGTAGTCCAAATAAGTAAGTAAGTATTAGGATCTTCCTTTAATCTAAATTTAACGAAAATTGAAGGATCTATAGCCGGTTTATATTTCGGATCTCCATATCCTAATTCTATTTCATGTTTTGCTAATGTAGTTTGGCATCTAGGGCACCACCAAACAGGTTTTTCGCCTTCATAAAGCAAACCTTGCTCATAAGCTTTCTTAAACATAGACCAAACCTTTTCTATATATTCATTAGTTATAGGCAAGTAAGGATTGTCCGTATCTTGCCAATGTGCCAATCTATGATATAATTCTATAAAGGAAAGCATAGAGCCATAAGCAAACTTTTTACATTCCTCTATGAACTTTTGTATCCCAATTTTCTCTATTTCTTTTTTAGTTTTTATTCCTAACTTCTTCTCTACTTTCTCTTCTATAGGTAAACCGTGCATATCAAAACCAGATTGTACCCAAACATGATATCCTTTCTTAGCTCTGTATCTTAGAACTATATCCTTTAAAGATCTATTCCAAGTATGTCCTAAATGTGGATTCCCTGTAGTATAAGGGGGTCCCTCTAAGAAATTAAAATCAGGTTTTCCTCTTTGCATTAACCTCCACTTTTGATATATTTTATTTTCTTCCCAAAAAGACAATACATCTTCCTCTTGTTTAGGATCCCACCTTGAGGGTATTTTATTCATTAAAACCAAAACTATATAAATTTCTTAAAAAAGCTTTTGTTATGTTATGGCTGGTCCTTGGCTTAGTTCTATTGGGAACTGTTGCAGGTATTTATATCTTAAATCCAACAATTCAAACTGTAAAGATAGGTAATGAGACAATAAAAATTGGTGTTAAAGATGCTATCAATCTTTTAATAAATGCTATGAAACCTTTACCAGAAATGAAACATAATTATTCTTGCTTTCCATACTATGATAAAGTAATCTTACTCAACGGAACAAAAATATACGGAATTCCTAGAGAATTTTATAAATTAATGGGAGATACTATTGAAGTTTGCTATAAAAATTGTTGTATAAACGTTACTTTGAAAAATAAAATATTAATAAATATCAAACCCGCAAATAAAACAATATACATCAAAGATAAGGAAATTTTAAATGAAATAATAAATCTTTTAGAAAAAGAAAACTATAATGGAGCCTTAAAAATAATAATAAAAGGAATTATAGATGGAAAGATAAAGGGAGTTACAATTGAGGATATTAAAAGAATAGCAGGACTTTGAGGGTATTTGTACAGTATCCAGAAGGCTTAAAGAACAAACTTTGGGAAATAAAAAAGAAGTTAGAAGAACAAGGATATGAAGTCATTTTTGATAATGAACCGACGTATGGATTTTGTGATTTAAAGGATGATGAGGCTTTAAGATTAGGCTGTCAAGCTATAATACATATAGGGCATAATGCTTTTGGCTTTGAACATTTATTAAAGAAATCTAAAGTTAAAGTAATTATATGGGAATGGAAATATGATGTTGATAAAGAAAAAGTAGATAGAATACTTAAAAAAGAAATAAATAAGATTAGAGATTATAAGAGAGTCGGAATTGTATCTTCTTTACAATATCTAAATTACGTTTATTATTTAAAGGAAAAACTTAAAGAATTGGGGTTTGAACCAATAGTACCAAAGAATCCGCAGATTTTAGGTTGTAATATTGCCAATGCTAGAATAATAGAAAATAGAGTAGATATCTTTTTGGTTCCAACAGAAGGAAAATTTTATCCTTTAGGTTTAGCTTTAGAGACTGATAAACCGGTATTCGCTTTCGATTTAGAAAAAGAACAAATAATTTCAATGGAAAAGGAAAGGAAAAAATATTTAACTGTAAAATATTATTACTTAGAGAAATTTAAAGAAGCTAAGAAAGTTGCTTTGTTAGTATCATGGAAAAAGGGACAAATGTTTTATGATCCATTTAAAGTTAAAGAAGAATTGGAAAAAATGGGAAAAGAAGTTATTATTCTAGCTATGGATGAAGTAGATGAAAGAAAATTAATTGGAATAGATGTGGATTTCTATATCAATTTAGCTTGTCCCAGGATCTTTGATGGGTTTGAAAGATTTGAAAAACCAATACTAAATTGGAAAGATATTATTCAGTGGCGCCGCTCCCTTCATCAAAGTTCAGAGGACTGAAAGCTCATCATTCAGTTAAGCCCGCCTTTCATCAAATTTCAGGGTCCCAGCTGTATCATCATGGGCCCGCCGGGATTTGAACCCGGGACGGCTCTACGCCATCGGGACCTGAACCCGACCCCTTTGGCCGCTCGGGCACGGGCCCTTATGAAATTGCTTCTGCTATTATTATATTTCCCTTTATTTCTTTTATTCTTATCTTTTGAAAATTTTCGTTCTTTGAATAAACAGATATTGTCCAATTTTTAAACTTCGTTAAATATTCATTTCTCCTCCTTCCTTCTACTATAGGTTCTGCTTTCAATACCATGCCTTTTCTAAAAGGATTCCTTATCATTTTTCCTTTCTTTATCCCTATTTCTCTTGGATCAAAATTTATCAATTTTATATTATATTTTTTCTCCAATTTTTTCAAGTAATCTATAAATTCTTGTTTAGATATTCTTAGTTCTTTCCTCAATTTCCTTCCGTGCTTATAAACCATGTATATCTGCGGTACTATTTTTAATCTCCATTTATTCTTTAGTTTTTTAGCAAACTCAATTAATTTTTCCAGATCCTCTAAATTCCATTTAAAAATTACTGGAGTCAATGTTATTTCAACCTTTCCATTTATATTCTCAATTATCCACAAAACTTTTTCTAAATCATAATCATGATTTCCTACTAATATTTTTGCCTTTTTAGGATCTAATGTATGAATTGAAAGGTTTATATAGGACAATCCGGCTTCTATCCATCCTTCAACATCCTTCAAATCAACTCCTACTAATGTCGTTGTAATTCCAACCCTCCCAATTTCTGATAAGTCCTGTATAAGTTCTGTTAATTCTGGATACAATATTGGTTCCCCTTGAGGATTTATATAGAAATCTGGCTCATCAACTTCTTTTAGTTTTACAATTCTTTTTGCCTCTTCAACTAAATATTCTCTCTGAACTATAAAGTCCCTTATCCAGTATTTTTCTCTTGGTCCTTCACGAACAGAGCAAAAAATACATTGGTTTAAACATCCTGTAATTGGTCTTACCTCTATTACATTAGAAGGCCAATCTCTAAATCCAAAATATAAAGTTCCTAGCAAAGGTAAAAAGTCAAAATCTATATAGGTTGCTTTTCTTCCTGTAATTAAGGATTTCATTTCATAATGAATTTTATTGTAAAGAATGTCTAAAAATCTATTTTTCACATAATTTTCTTTTTTTGAATAAAAAATTATTACTCCATCTTTTACCTCAAATGGTGCTAAATCCCTTATTTCCTCCTTATATATTTCAAAATAAAACATATTATAGAAAATGCCTAGTATTTTATTTCCCCTTTCTTTGAATTTCAACGTTTTAAACTCAAATTTAAGCATTTTTAAATAATCTTACGTTAAAAAGTTTTAAGTGTAGAGGACGGTGTGTGCTGAATTATGATGACGTTACCCGGCGTCCTGAATTTAAATTTTAATTTTAGTGTTCTTCTAAATGATGATGAGTGGGTTTGCTGAAAATGATGAATGGCATGGGACACTGAAAGAATTAGAAAAAGTTCATCAAGAGATCTTAAAATGTCAAAGATGTCCTTTATACAAATACATTACAAACAAAGTCCCCGGAGAAGGAGATCCCACTTCTGGAATAATGTTTATCGGAGAAGCCCCCGGGAGAGAAGAAGATAAACAAGGTAGACCTTTTGTCGGACCAGCTGGTAAACTATTAACAAAGATGATTGAAGAAAAATTGGGAATTCAAAGATCAAAAGTTTATATCACAAATGTTTTGAAATGTAGACCCCCAAATAATAGAGATCCTAAACCAGAAGAAATAGAAGCCTGCTCAATATGGTTAAAGAAACAGTTAGAGATTATAAAACCAAGAGTGGTTGTAACATTGGGTAGATACTCTACAGAATGGATATTCAAATATTTCGGTTTAAAATTCACAAAAATTTCAGAAGTTAGAGGAAAAGTATATACTGTTAAAAAATGGGATCATGTAACTTATATAATTCCTACATATCATCCTGCAGCAGTTTTATATCATCCGCAATGGAAAGAAGCTTTCGAAAGAGATTTTGAATTGATTAAGAAAGTTATAGAAGGAAAAGAAAAGAAGCCTAAAACATTGGTAGATTTCTTTTAAGCCGCGGCCGGGATTTGAACCCGGGACCTGCGGGTTACGAGCCCGCCGCTCTACCGGGCTGAGCTACCGCGGCACAAAATATATCTTGTTTTAACCCTTTTATATTTATGCAGCGGTTACTCTTGTTTTTACTCTTACTGGCGATTTTAATTTTTCTCCCTATATTTTTGACCAAACTATATACAGAAGAAAACCACGTAGAAATAAAATTTTCATATTGTGTACCATTAATAATAAGGCCAAAAGCAATATATTATAAAAATAACCACACTTTGCAAATATTTGTAAATAAAAATTGTTGTAATACATATCTATCTGTAGAAACCTTTGATGAAACAATATACATAAAGGAAATTAAAAATGGTACTATCTGCAGATGTTTTTGTACAGCGATTGTAAACGTAATTTCTAATAGGCAGTGGAAGAACATCTATTTCGAAGATTTTACAGGAGAAAGAATAAAAATAAACATATTATATAAATAAATTATACAATTTGAGTTAGAGTTTGGAAAAATGAAAATAGATGGTAAGGATTTAATACTGATATAGTTTTGTATTCAAATGGAGGGTAGAAAGAAGACTAAAGGAGCTCTCAAAACATAAAAAGGAGAAATACATACATACCCTTAATAAGAGAAAAATTAGAAGCTATTATAAAAGAAAATTATAATTAAATTTTAATTGGAACGGGAATTTATGGTTATTTACCTATAGAAAAAGGAGCTATAGATTATTTGAAAGAAAAAACAAAGTACATAATTATTGGAAAAAAGCAGAGATATCTTAGATTTGATTAAAGATTTAAATAAAGTATAGTAGCAATAATTCGCATCACATGTTAAAAAGTTTAAGGATTAAAGATTAAAATGGATATAGAAAAGGCGATAGAGTTAATAAAAAGGCCACCAACAGAAGAAGTTTTAACTGAGGAACTTTTAAGAGAATATTTAGAGCAAGGAGTAAAACTTAAGCATTATATAGGTTTTGAAATATCGGGTTTTGTTCATTTAGGAACAGGTTTAATTTCTATGAAAAAAGTAGCGGACTTTCAGAAAGCTAAAATAGAAACGACTTTGTTTTTAGCAGATTATCATTCCTGGATTAATAGAAAATTGGGAGGGGATTTGGAAACTATAAGAAAGGTTGCTAAAGGTTATTTTGCAGAGGCATTAAAGAAATCCTTAGAAATTGTAGGTGGGGATCCCGATAAAGTAAAAGTAATATTAGCATCAGAATTTTATGAGAAAATAGGAGTTGAATATTTTGAATATGTTTTGAGAGTTTCCATGAATACCACATTATCAAGGATTAAAAAGAGTATTACAATTTTAGGTAGAAAACAAGGAGAATCAATATCCTTTGCACAGTTATTATATGTGCCAATGCAGGTTGCAGATATATTTGCTTTAAATGTTAACTTAGCTCATGGAGGAATGGATCAAAGAAAAGCTCATGTTATTGCTATAGAGGTTTCTGATGAATTTGGTTATAAACCTGTAGCAGTACATCACCATCTACTTATGGGTTTGAATTTAACCGGAGAACAGGTTAAAGCTTTGAAAGAAAATAAAGAAGATGTTATTATTGATATAAAAATGTCTAAATCCAAACCGGATTCTGCAATATTTATACATGATACTCCTGAGGAAATTAGAAGGAAAATCAGAAAAGCTTATTGTCCTATAGGGGAAATAGAATATAATCCTGTAATAGAGATATTAGAATACATAGTTTATCCCTATTTGAAGGAAAAAGAAGAGGAAATAGAAATTATTAATAAAAAGACAGGGGAAAGAAAAGTATTTGAAAATATTGAACAATTTAAGCAAGCATATAAGAACAAAGATGTGCATCCTTTAGATCTCAAAGAATTTGTAGCAGAAAAATTAATAGAGATGTTAGAACCGGCTAGAAAGTATTTCCTAGAAGGACCTGGAAAAAGATATTTAGAAGAGTTAAAGGAAATTAGAATCACAAGGTAATCAGACAGGGCCTCAGCTCATCATATTCAGCGTCGGTGTAGAATCATCATTTTACTAATTTTATTTTTCCTGGAGAAACTTCTAAAACCTCCCCATTTTCTATAAGCAATTGCAAAAGAAAATTAAAATCTTCTTCTGGTAATCCCATTAATTCTTTTAGCTCTTCTATTGAAACACCATCTCCTCTGTCCAAATCCTCTATCAAAAATCTTAATTGTTCTAAATACTTCTTTACCTCTTTATCATCAAGCATTATAAAATTTTTAAAGAAAACTAAATTTAAATACTATACGGGCCCGTAGCTCAGCCTGGTTAGAGCGCCGGCCTTATAAGGCCGGGCTCTAAGACAGCCGGAGGTCCCGGGTTCAAATCCCGGCGGGCCCATTAAATTTTGAACATACCAACGATCTTACCTCTATTTACGATGACTATGGGAACGCTTTTCATAAGATAATACTTCTCCATCTTTTTATACAACTTTTCAAGCTTCTCTGGATTACTCAAAAGAATGTAAATAGGGTGTAAATGTGAATAACCTACAATTACTGCTATACTATCAAATTTCTGAGTTAGTTTATAAACATTATATGCCATGCCAATGTCTCGAGCTAAGCCCTTAGAATATAAAGAGGATAATACTCTTGCCCTTAAATTTTCCACAAAATTACTTATCATTAAAATATATTTATCCTGTTTCTCCATCATTCCTTGGGTAGCATTGAATACGGCTTTAAACTTTTGTAACCTATATAGTATTTCCATTAGAAAGTATACAAAAACGCCATAAGTGGCGTATAAATCTTCTTTGTTAAAATTTCCAAATAAAAGCTTCATTTGTGTATAAGCCCCAACACCCATCAATAATGCAATTTTCCAGTTAAAACTTCTTTTTCTTTCGAGGTAAACAGGATCTATTTTCGCTAAGTATTTGTAATTCATATTCATTAATTCTTCTATACTAAAAAATGCTAGCAAGGTCTCAGGGCAGAACTCTGCATCGGCACAACCTTCAAACGCCACAACCTCTGCTTCTTCTATTATCTTTTCTAAATCTCTGCTTCTTTTGATAAACGGTAAATGTACTATTCCAGCGATTTTAATTTCCTTTCCATTAAGTTCCAGCTCTTTTATTATCATAGCGAAGTAAAATTTATCAAAAAATTTTTTTAAAAGTTTTAAATGAAATGCTACATCTGCAAAAGAAATGAAGGAAAGTTACACCCTATCTATGGATATCCTTTGTGTAGAAATTGCGCAAAAAAACTAATTTTTAGAAAGATTGGAAATAATCTAAGAAGATTAAAAATTAGAAAAAAAGAGGAAATTAAGGTCTTTATATGGGAAAGTTCTTTAAGTAACTTAGCTTTAGAATATTTAAAAGGAGTTATAGAAAAATGGAAGCCAAGACCTAAAATAATTTCTGTAAAAAATGACCCAGATGTAAAAATAGTCCCTGCAGAAGTTTTATTAGTTTATTTAATAGCCTCTTTTTATGATAAAAAATATTTCAACGAATTCAAATACTTTTTTGAGAAAAATATTACCTGGAACGTTACAGAAAAAGAAGCAGAGTTCGTTACTGGACAATATTTAATCTCCTTTGAAAACGAATTCCTAAATGATATATTTTTAAAGATGAAAGAAGTGCTAGATAAAAAACCAAGTTACTATAAAACGTACATAAATTTCTTAAGGTTCACATATGAAAATAATATCTTTTTCCTCTAGGATCTTTTCCTTAATTTTAAAATATCTTTTAATTAATTCCTCCCAGTTTTTCTTTCCCCTATTTAAAACAGATATAATAGCAATACCGTCTTTCTTTATAGCCTCTTTTAATTTGGCTAGTATTTTCTCTGGTTGGGGATCATCCTGCAAAACAGTAATACAAAATATTAAGTCAAATTCTTCTTTAAAATTCATTTCTTTTAGATCCATTTTTAGAAATTTTACTTTTTTATTCTTTATTCTTTCTTTAGCTTTCCTTAACATATTTTCTGAAATATCTATAGCTATAATTTCATTACATATGCTCAAAAGATATTCTGTTGAAATCCCAGTACCGCAACCCGCATCCAAACACTTATTAAATCTCTTTTTCAAAAATCTCTTAATAATCTCAAGTTTTCTTCTCTGCTCCTCTCCGTATAACTCATCATAAATGTTCGCTAAATGATTGTACCACTCCTCAGCCCCTGCTCCAGTCATCATAATCAGGAGCACACAAGTTCATCACTTATAAAAATAGTAATCAAAAATATTTTAATGATAATTGCAGATCCGATCTACAACGTTATAGAATTGCCGGATGAACTTGAAAAACTTATAGATACTCCTGTAGTTCAAAGGTTAAGGAGGATCAAACAATTAGCTTTTGCAAATTTAGTATATCCATCTGCAAATCATACTAGATTTGAACATTCTCTAGGAGTTGCTTTTCTTTCTGGAAAAATTGCGGAAAAGGTAAATGAAGATAAATTATTTTATCAGATCTGCGGTTTGTTGCATGACGTTGGACATGGACCTTTCTCCCATGCATCAGAAGACGTTTTTCATGTTATTACGAATAAAACTCATGAAGATTTATCCGAATATTGGATAAAACAAATAAAAGACGTTATTTCTGAACTCGGATATGATTATAAAAAAGTTATAAAGGAAATTAAAGGAAAGGGTTTGGGGATTGTTAATTCTGAACTTGACGCTGATAGATTGGATTATTTACAAAGAGATGCGCACCACACAGGAAATTACTTTGGAAAAATCTCTATCTGGTATTTAATAAATAACATTGCGAAAAGAGATGGGAAAATTGTTTTTAAAGAAAAAGCAGTGCCAACAATAGAGCAAATATTAATAGCTAGAGGATTAATGTATAATACGGTTTATTTGCATAAAACCACAATATCAGCAACAGTCTTATTTTATGATGCTTTATTCAACTTAATTGAAAAAGGATATAAAATAGAGGAAATAATGAGGTTAGATGACTATAGATTGATAAAATTATTTATAGAGGAAGAAATAGAAGAATGGAAGAGAATTGAAAATAGAGATCTTCCAAAACTACTTTTGGAGTTTTATCCTTCCAAGGAATTAACATTCAAGGAAATATTAGAAATTAGAGAAGAAATAGAAAGTAAAATTAACGTAAAAATCTATATTTGGCCATTAGAGTTGAAAGAGAAAAGAAAGAAATGGAAAATACATATTCTATTAAATGATAATATTGTATCGTTATCTCGAGTTTCTAAAGTCACCCCTTATTTAAGTTTTTTAGAAAAGAGAGTAAAAGCAATAAGAATCTATGTAGATAAGAAATTTAAAAAAGAAGAAATAAAAGAAAGTATCCTTAAAATTTTAGATAGTTATCAGTAACCTACCCTTTCATCACACTCAGACCACACAGCTATCATCATTTAAATCTTTAGTTCAAGAATTATTTTATGAAAATCTATTTTAAGGAAATTACCATAGAAACTAATCAAAGAAGAGAGTTAATAAATATCACCGAAAAAGTTGAAGAGGTTGTTAAAGAATCTAATATAAAAAATGGTGTTGTCTTGATTTTTGTTCCTCATGCAACAGCAGCATTAATTACTAACGAGGATGAACCAAACATTAAGAAAGATTATCTCAATTTATTTGAGAAATTAGTTCCGGAAAATGGAAATTATTATCATAATTTAATAGACAATAATGCAGATGCACATTTACTAAGTGTATTATTGAAGCCTTTCTTGATATTTCCTATTAAAGATAATAGGGTCGTAAGAGGCACTTGGCAAGAGATATTCTTAGTAGAGTTGGATGGACCCAGAATAAGAAGAATTATTATAGAAGTTCTGGGTCAGGGGTGACCGTGCTCATCATTTTCAGCTCTGTCAACGATCATCATTTTTTTAAACGTTGTATTACAAGGTATAAATAGATTTGGGGCCGTAGTCTAGCGGCATGACGCCGCCCTGACGAGGCGGAGGTCCGGGGTTCGAATCCCCGCGGCCCCAGCCGCGGTGCCCGAGCGGTCCAAGGGGTCGGTCTGGAGAGCCGATGGCCGTAAGGCCTCCGGGGTTCGAATCCCCGCCGCGGCGCTAGGATAAAGCATTTTTTAAGACAAGCTTCAATAAATCTTCAGAATCTATTTTATAATTATATCTTCTCCAATCGTACTCAACTATTTCCTTTTCTTTGATAATTGTTATGTCTAGTTTTTCTAAGGGAATATATTTTTTTAAAACATTAAATAACAAATTGAAATCACCCTGTATTATTTTTCTTTTTTCTATCTTTACCTTTCCCTTCCATTTTGGATTAAAACTTTCAGGAAATTTCTCTTCAACGGAATACATAAATTCTTTTTTAACATATACTTTTCCTATAGGAGTATAAAAATAAACAATTTCTCCCATTTCTAAACCCTTTTTTAAAGCTTCCCTTACTTCTCTTAAGGTAGCTCCTGTAATTTCCTTAATCCATTCCTCTGGCAGTGGTTCTGTAAGAATATCTAAAATCTTTGAAATTCTACTTTTCATCCAAACTTCTTTTAATAAATCAGCAGATATTCCTATGTCAATATATCTTTTTACATGTTCCAAGCCTAACAAAAATAGATCGGTATCAATAGTATTTGGGGTAATTATGTAAGTTGCAAATTTCAATGGTTTTGAAGGTCTCATAATTCTTCCGTGTCTTTGAATAAATCTTAAAGGATTAGAGGTATGCGACCAAATTATTAGCAAATCTGCTTCAGGTAGATCAACACCTTCCTCACCAGCAGAAGTAGAGATTATTATCTTAGATTTCTTAGCCTCCTCAAGCTTTTCTCTCATTTTTTCTCTTAACTTACCAACTATTAATGTGACGGAATATTCTTTACTTAGAATTTCATACAGTTTCTTTGCAATAATAACTCTATCAACAAAAATTATAGCTTTTTCAAAACCTTCATAGACATTCAATATTTTGAAAAGGGTAGGTAATTTATGTAAATCCCTTAATTGGATTATTTTTTCTTTCAAATCTTCTAATTTTTCAGATAGCTTTGTTCTTTTGGATAAGCTTTCTTTTAGAGCTAAAGCACCATCTGACGAAAAATATTTCAGAGCCAAAGTATAAATAAGCTTTTCAGTTCCTTTTGCTTTTTTTCTTCTTTCATCAATTATATCGTATATCTCTTGTTCTTCTTTATTAAAGGGTGCTTCAAAGATATCTCCAATCCAAGAGGGAACGTATTTTGAAACTAATGGGTGTGTAGCCGGGTATTCCTTTATAATTCCTATTAATTCTTCCAATTCTTTTCTTCTCTTTTTAGGAATGAAAGCCGTTAAACCCAAAGCATATTCAAAATCTATATTTTTTAATACTTTTACGTAAGCATCTTCTCCAACAGCATGGTGACATTCATCAACTACAACAATCTTAAAGTCTTTAGCAAACTCTAAATCATAATAAACTGTTTCAGGAGTTGCTATAACTATTTTTGCTTTCTTCCAAAGTTCTTTTCTTTTCTCTTTCCTATAAATCCCGTAAATTTTTATAGCATTTAAACCCCAATCTTTATACATCCTTTCAGTTTGTTCAACTAAAATTCTTGTTGGAACAAGAACTAAAGCCTTATAATCTGGGTGTTTTTTTAGAAGCTCTTTAACAAAATGTATACCAACTATAGTCTTACCTGTTCCTGTGGGTAAAACGATAATGCTTTTCTTTTGTTTTAAAGCAAAATCGAGAGCTTCTTTTTGATATTCTCTAAGCATTAAAAAAGAAAAATCATTTGAGATAGGGTACTACTTCTTGCATTATTGCAGAATAAAGCTTAATTGTATCTTGATATTTAGTTTGTGGAATACCGGTATATATCAAATGCATCTTAACATTCAATCCTTTTTCATATACTTCTTTTATCATAAATCTTGCTAGAGCTTTTGCTAATGGTTCTAAAGGTGGATATCCCATACCTAGGGGAACTCTCTTCTTAACTACAAAGCCCCTTAACTTAACACCAGTTACTTGTGCAAATCTCAATGAAAGATAACCATTACCTAACTCTAATCCTGCTTTCAATATCCTATACCAGAAGTCTTCTGTGGCATACTGTGCAGCTTTATGGAATTGTCCTGTTCTATAAACTTCGAACTCTCTCATCCAATCATTTTCTAATTGTAAAGATATTAATACTCTATCAGAATTTACAGCTTCTATTACTGCTCTTATATCTTCTATTGAACCAAATAGATATCCAGAATATGTTGTCTCTAGTGAAAACTTAATATCTTTAGTATTTTGTATTAAGTATTTTAAGACATCAGAAACTATTTCTACATCCTTATCTTTATCCCCAGTTTTACCACCTATATGCATATTTAGTATCTCTGCACCTGCTGTCTTTGCTTTTATGGCAACATCTAACATTATTTTCTTTATTTTTTCTAACTGTCTAAGATCCCTTGGGATTAAAGAATAATATGGTGCATGTGCCGTAATTGTGGTAAAAGCTCTCCTTGCTAACTCACCGTATTCTTTAAAATAATCAATTGTGTATCTTTTTCTAGCAAAGTCGTAAGGTGGTATTTCTGTTAATTTCATTCCTAATAGTTCTGCTGCGTATAATTTTGTTTTTCCATTATAAGTTCCCCAGTCAAAGAGTACCATAAAAAGCTATTTACTTTTTAATTTTTAAATTTATCCTTATGAAAGTACTACAGATACTCAAAGAAAGATATCCTGATACTTATGAAAAGATAATTAAAGGAGAAGTAGACAAGATAAAGCCAAAAGACGAGATTGAAAAGATGCTTCTTGAAATTTTCTTTTCTAATGATAGGAGGAGTTCAAAATACATTGATGAATTTTTTAGATTAAAATGTGCAAAAGATATAGTTGAAATTTTAGGTAAGAATCTTTCAGCAAAAGAAATTACTGAAGCAATGAGTATTAGAGACAGATTAAGGAAATTAGATATAAAGGATGCTATTGTTTTTGATTTTTGTGCAGGAAAAGCAATATTTTCTTTATTAGTAGCATTTACTTTACCAGTTAGAAAAGTTATCGCAATAGATATCAAAAAACCGAATATAGATTTTTCAGGAGTAAGAAAATTTGAGTACTATGAGGTTAATTTATTTGATAAAGAAGTTGAGGAGATTATAGAAAAAGAAGAAGGTAGGAAAATTTTTGTTGGAATCCATTGTTGTAAAAATTTATCTATAAGAGTAATAGAGTTATTCAATAAATATGGAGATTATTTATTTTTAATGCCTTGTTGTGTTTTAAGAACTTTTAAGAACGATTTCTGGGGATATATAGATTGGGTAAAGTTCCTAGTATCAAAAGTTAAAAAGGGGAAGGTTAAAGTAGAATGGGATTGGGATGTGTGGTCCGAAAGAAATGCTATAATTCAGGTGATGACCTGATAGGCAAACAGAGAAATGAAGAACCTACCCGTAACTGATGATGAGCCTGTTACCATCAGATTTATGAAGACACCGCGAGGTGCTGAATGATGAATTTTCCTGCTACTGAAAATTGATGAAAGGTCCCATTCACTGATTATACTCTCCTACCTCTCTTACCTCCTTTTCTTCTACAACCGTCATGTGGAATTGGTGTAACATCCTCTATTATCCCAATTTTTAATCCTGCGTTAATCAAAGCCTTTATAGCAGCTTGAGCACCAGGACCTGGATGTTTCGGTCCGTTATGACCACCAGGGCCCCTTACTTTGACATGTACAGCGTTTATTCCTCTTTCCAAGGCTAATTCGGCTGCTTTTCTTGCAGCAAGCATGGCAGCAGTAGGTGTTCCTTCCAATCTATCAGCATCTACTACTTGACCACCCGAAGCTAAAGCAATTGTTTCTGCTCCTGTTATATC
>CAZNIQ010000008.1:0-12959 GCA_964573185.1 Candidatus Woesearchaeota archaeon
TTTGGAAGCCAGAAGGTAAAATTAAAGGTATAGGAGAAAAGTACTTAGAAGAAGTAAAAGAAAACGAGGTAGTACATTTTATAAGATATGGATTTCTGAAGAAAGAAAAAGATTACTTTATCTATATGCACAAATAGTTATTTTTGTTTTTTCATTAACTCTTTCATAATTTTTTCTAAGCTTCCAAACTGTTCCATCATTTTTTTAGCTCTGTATATCAAATAAACATAGAATATAATAAATCCTACAAATATTCCTAAGAGGAAACCTATTAAGAAGCTAAGAAGATTCATATTTCTTTATTAAATCGTCCCATTTGCCTTCTTCAACCTCCTTTAGTATTTCTTTTGGATCTTTATTTTCAACTTTTATCCCACATGCTCTTGCAGTTCCTAATACAGACTTTACTGCCGCTTTTAAAGAGATAGTATTCATATCTTTTAGTTTCATTTTAGCAATCTTCACAACAGCCTCCATTGAAACGTTTCCGACCCACTCATGAACAGCTCTATGAGCGCCCAAAGTTATTCCAGCTTCTTTAAATAATAATTGAGAAGTTGGGGGCGTTCCTACTTCAATAGTATATTCTTTTGTTTCAACATCTACAATTATCTTAACTGGAACCAATAATCCTTTGAAATCTTTTGTTTTTTGATTTATTTCTTGAACAACCTTTCCGACAGGTAATCTTAATTGAGATAATCTTGGTCCTAAAGGTGGTGTGGGCTTAGCATTCCCCCCTTCAACCATTACTTCTATAACTTCCTTCTTACCCATTCGACATACCTTTATAAAAATTTAATAAAGTTTTTGAGAATGGATGTAAAAGAATTTATAAAAGAAGTTAAAGATCTTTGGAAACTCTTAAGGAAACCTGATAAAGAAGAGATCAAAAGAACCATTATAGTAACTTTAGTATTTCTGGTAAGTATAGGATTTGTTGGTTGGTTGATACAAGAAATAATAAATTACATTTTAGCTTTATACTAAAATGCCGTTCTTTGTTGTAAGAACTGTTGGAGGAAGAGAAGATTTAGTAGCAGAATTTTTGGCTGAAGAAGCTAAAAGGAGGAAAGCAAAAATATATGCAGTTTTAGTCCCACCCGGAATAAAAGGTTATATCTTTGTTGAAGCAGATAATATATACGAAGTTCAAAGAGCTGTATATGGAATACCACATGCTAAAGGGGTGTTACCAAAAGAAGTTCCTTTTGAAGAGATAGAGAAATATCTAGTACCTGAAAAGAAAAAGATCGAAATTCACAGAGGTGATATTGTTGAAATAATTGCTGGCCCATTCAAAGGATATAAGGGAAGAGTTATACGTGTGGATGAACAGAAAGAAGAAGTTACAGTTGAATTAATGGAATCGATGATACCTATACCAGTAACAGTTAAGATAGAAGATGTAAAAGTTGTTAAGAAAGAAGCAGAAGTTGCTAAAGAATTAGAAGAGAAAACTAAGAGGCTAGAGAAAGAGGTTGAGGAAGAATGGCTAAAGTTCTAAATTATTTCAATACCTAACTCCTCTTCCAATTCCTTTTTCTTCTCTGGCGTTAATTTTTCTTCTCCTTTTACTTTTCTAACTATAGGAGGTATTTTTCTTAACCTAGTTACTATAATAAATACTCTTATTGTATTTCCCATTTCAGGATCTATTGCTGCTCCCCAAATTATATTTGCATCAGGAGCTAACTTTTCTTTTACCTTTTCCAAAATTCTTCCCAACTCTTCCATTTTTAAGTTCTCCCCACCTGTAATTCTTACTAAAGCAGCACCCGCACCTGAAATATCTAAGTCTAATAAAGGATTATTCAACGCTCTTTCCACAGCTTCCTCCGCTCTATTCTCTGAATCGGACTCTCCTACTCCAATCATACCATAACCTGCTTGTGACACTATTGTTCTAACGTCTGCAAAATCAACATTCACTAATCCTGGTTTTGTCACTAACTCTACCATTTCTTTTATTGCAGAAGCTAAAACTTCATCTGCTACTTTAAAAGCCTGATTTAAGGGTAAGCTAGGGACTAATTCTAATAACTTATCATTCGGAATTACAACAAATAAATCAACCAAATCTTCAAGTTTCTCCAAACCATATCTGGCATTATCCCATATTTTCTTCCCTTCAATTGAAAATGGAATAGTACATACCGCTACGGTTAAAGCACCTGCTTTTTTAGCTAATTCAGCAACAACAGGAGCAGAACCAGTACCAGTACCACCTCCTAATCCACAGGTAATAAAAACTAAGTCTGCATCTTGAACAACTTGTTTTAATTCATTTTCAGATTCCCTTGCAGCTTCCTCACCTTTCTTAGGATCTTTTCCAGCACCAAGACCTCTACAAGTCTCTTTTCCAATGAGTATTTTCTTATGTGCTTTTACGGTAGCAAGATGTCTAGCATCTGTATTTATCGCTATAAGTTCAACACCTTCTGGAACGCCCATTTCAAAAAGTCTATTTATAGTATTTGAGCCCGCGCCACCACAACCTATAACTTTTATTCTTTTGGCTAATTGTTTTAATATCTCTTCTAGCTCTCCCATCTTGTTAATCAACGTTATTAAACATATTTAAATTTAATGTTAAGGTTAAGGAAATGATTAAAGAGGGGGATTTTGTTGAAATAGAGTACGAAGGGATAGTGAAGGAAACTGGAGAAGTTTTCGAAAGAAGTGGAAAACCTGTAATTATACCTGTTGGAAAGGGATATTTGCCAAGCTTCTTAGATAAAAAATTAATAAATTTAGAGGAAGGTAAAGAATATGTTTTTGAATTCGAGCCTAAAGAAGCGTTTGGAGAAAGAGATCCAAATCTAATAAAAATAATTCCGGTGAAGGAATTCTTGAAAAGAGGAATAAATCCGGTACCTGGATTGATTGTAAATGTAAACGGGATTTTAGGAACAGTTCTTTCTGTTACATCTGGAAGAGTGATAGTTGATTTTAATCATCCTTTAGCAGGAAAACACATAATTTATAAAATAAAAGTTAAAAGGAAAGTTACTGATTTGAAAGAGAAAATAGCAGGTCTCTTAGAATATATTTTTAACATTGATATGAAAGATAAGGTTGAGATTAAAGATAAGACATTAATTTTAAAGATAAAAGATATAGTAAGGAACGTAGAGCCCCTAGAGAGATTGCTTAAGGAGGTAATACCAGAGATAAAAGATTTTAAAATCGAACTACAATAATTTTTAACGGGCCCGTAGCTCAGCCTGGTTAGAGCGCCCGGCTGATAACCGGGAGGTCCCGGGTTCAAATCCCGGCGGGCCCATTATTCTTCTAACCAGAAAATATCTTCAACTTTTACTCCAAAGAACTTTGCTATTTTTAATGCAAGTTCTAAAGAGGGACAATATTTTCCATTTTCAATAGCACTTATTGTTTGTCTGGAAACTCCTAAAGCTTTTGCTAGCTGTTCTTGCGTTAAACCGTATTTCAATCTAAATTCTCTTAATTTATTTTTTACTTTAGCCACAGTAAAACCCTATGAATTACAAAATGCGCTATTAGAAGTATAAAGAAAGCTGTTGAAAATCCTAAATAAAACTCCACACTAATTCTTCCAATATCATTTAAGACCCATAAAATGAAGAACACAAATAGTAAAACTATAAAGCTATATCTAAAAGCTTCTAAATAGTATTTATATTCTCTCTCATCAATTACATATCCTAATTCTTTCTTCTTCAAATATTCATATATCTTCATTGAAGTGATAATCAAGATTACAAAATATAATACCCTTAGATTTGTTTCTTTTATTAATAATCCACCTAAAACTGCTAAAATTCCTGCCATTAATGGGATTATCTTGTAAAGTTCACTTGACACCATGTAAAATACATTTAACATAAAATTTTTAAATTTTTCTATGTATTACAGTTGTATGACATCGATAGTAATTTCGGTGAGAATTCCTAAAGAAGTAAAGGAGTACTTAGAAAGGAATAATGTAAAAATTAGTAAAATTGTAAAAAAATTTCTCATTTCTTATTATAAAATGTTAAAGAAGAAGGAATTAAGGAATAAAATAATAAATGAAATTAGAAAGTCTTTAGAAAAAGAAGAAGAAGAAAGAAAATTTTTGAATTTAATAAGAGATGATAGAGATACAAGGTAAGAAACTAGTAATTGATTCTTCTGCAGCTATCAGTTATATTTTGAAAGAAAAAGGATGGAAGGACATAGAAAAAGTTTTATTAGAATATGATTTCTTATTTTCTACAAAATTATTAATTAAGGAAAGTTTAAATGCTATTTGGAAAAGGAAATATTTGATAAAAGATTTAGAAAATGATAAAGAGGTCATAAGAAGATTGTTTCTCTTAATAAAAATAATAAATTTTTATAAGCAAAGTAAACTTTATAAGAAAGCATATAAAATTTCTTCTAAATATAATATAACAATTTATGATTCTTTATTTTTAGCTTTAGCTTTGAAAATAAGAGGAGATTTGCTTACGAGAGATAAGAAACAAGCAGAAGTTGGTAAAAAATTAGGAATAGAAGTTATAGTTATGTAACAACGACCTTTATATTTCTTCCCTCTTTAAGAGCCCTTAGCAATTCTTGTGCTATACTAATTCTTTTAGATAACCTTATTCTTCCCTTTTTACCAACCGTTGCCGTGAACAATAATCTATCGTCCACATAAATGTTTACAGTTCTTCCCTCCAATTCCTCTGGAACTCTTATTATTATTACATTCTTCGTTTCCTCTATTTCGAACTCTACTTCTCCAGTATATTCTTCTTCAAAGGTTTTGACAGTGATTTTTACTCCAAAAGCTCTTTCAAGTGCTTCAATAGTTTTACCTCTTTTTCCTATTAATCTTGGTCTTAGCTCTTCCGGTACCCAAACAATAATTCTATTTGGACCCGCAACCTCCACTTTTACTTTTCTTGTACCTAAGAACTTCCTAAACTTTTCAACAAGCAATTTTTCCAAGAGAGACAACACAGGTGTTTTGCTAACTTTTACTTCTTTTACAGGAACAACCATCGTTTCTTCACCAAATACATAGATTTCATATTCCAATTCCCCTGTCTCAAAATCTCTTACTTCTACTACGGGTCTAGCCAAATCTTCTGCGGTCATACCTGTAGGAACTTTTACTACTAACTTCAATTCATATACTTTTTCAACTCCTCCTTTTCTAATAAATATTATCGTATCTACAACCTGAGGGATCATACCAACGTCTATTCTTCCTATAAACCTTTGAATAGCTTCTATAGGTTCTGTTGCATGTACTACTCCAATCATTCCTACTCCCGCTAATCTTAAATCAACATATAATTTGAAATCAGGGGTATCTCTCATTTCATCGAATACTACATAATCCGGTCTTGCCAGTAATAAGATATCATGAATTTCTTGGGAAGTTGCAAAGTTCTTAGAATACTGTGTTATAATATCTTCTACTTGTAAGTCTCTTGGAGATTCGACAGTCTTAACAATCTTTCCTTTGGAAGCATACCACTCTGCTAAAGCTTGTGCAAAAGTTGTTTTTCCATGTCCTGGAGCACCAGCAATTAAAATACCTTCTGCTTTTTCTTCTAATCTCTTTAGTAGCTTTTCGCTTAAATTGTAATCTTCTAACTTTAATTTCTTCAATGGTCTAACAATAGTTATTTCCCAGCCATCTGAAACTGGGGGCTTTACAATTACAATTCTATATTTTCCTAATTGAACGATAATGCTCCCCGGTCTTTCTATTTCTATAAAGCCATCTGGTCTTATTTTTGCAGCTTCCAAAATCTCTAATGCTAAATTCTCTATTTGCTTAGCATCTAATTTAACATCAAGAAATTCTAAATACCATTCACCCGGCTTACCCTTTTTTCTCATAATCGGAACGTTTTCTTTAATATGTAAAGAAGCTGTATTTTCATCAAACCACTGCTCAAAAGTAAGTTTATCCATTAAAGGTGCTTTCTCAATATAATAAACTTTACAGCCATATGCTTCAGCAGCTAAAGCTTGAACTTTATCAGAAGTTATTAAAACGGCATCTTCCTCTAAAGCAAGATCACGAATCATAGAATCGATTCTACCAGATTTTGCTAGTTTGATTTCTTCTAAAGTAGGAAGTCTACCAGCAAATCTTATTTTAAATCCTTTTTCTTTGGCTAATTTTTGTAATCTCTTTACCTCTTCTAATCCTATAAAACCCGTTTCTCTTCCTTTTGCCGCTTGCTGTATTAACTCATCCATTGAAGCGTTATGAATTATTATTTCATTTACTTCGAGTTCTCCAGATTCGATCATTTTAGAAAGTACTCCATCTATAAGCACAGACGTATCTGGTACTACTTTATCTATTTTTAACTTTGCCATAAGAACTACTTCTCTTTTGGTTTTAAAACAACTTCTACCACCTTTCCCTTAGGTTCTACTTCCTCAAAAATCTGGCCTTGGAATTTGTAAATTTTAATCCCTTTCCATGTCCAGCAGTCCGGTGGTAATCCCGCTTTCAAACAAGTATAAGATAAAAACTCCACAACATCCCATCCTTCTTCTACCGGAACCTGGGGTAATAATAAACCGGAATATGGGCCATATTGAATTATTAATCCATCTTTACCGATTTTAATTTTTTCTAACAATTCTGAAGGATCCTTATATTTTATTTCCTGAGGTGGTGTTAAAACTGTTACTTCAAATATCACTTTATTTATTTCATCTTTTCTTAAAGGAGGGAATCTCGGATCTTCAAAAGCAGCAGCTTTAGCAGAATCTATTAAAGCTTTCCATAAAGGAAAAATAGGATAAGGATAACCGATACAGCCTCTTAATTCTTTCTCAGGAAAAGTTTTTATAGTAACAAAAACGCCTCTTTTTTCAGAATATTTCTTCTTAAATTCTTCCGAAGGCTGAAATTCTTTTCCTTCTAAAGCTAATTCAACAACCTTTCTTGCTGTTTTTACTAATTCTTCCCCTTCTTTAAGACTTAAATTCATTTAATGCTTTAAGATACTCTTGCTTAAATTCTTGTAATTTCTGGATTATTCTTTTAACAGCATTTATTAAAGCTTCTCTTGGTTTCTCTTTCCCATTCGTTTCTAATATAAATTCCGCTTCATTTTTTAATGGATGTTGAATTCTATAAGCTGCTAGAACTACATTAGGATCATTCCATAACTCTTTTCTCAAGATATTCAAAAAAGTATGTGTTTCCCCTTTGAAAACAATCTTCATTTTTGTATTGGTTTCCTCTATTATTTGGAATTGCATAACATGGTTGATTAAAGTTCCGTTTTTAAGTTTTTATAAGAATCCCGATTTATACTTATTCATGAAATTTTCTGATCCAAGAAAAATAATCATTGAAGAAATAAAGGAAGAGGAGAAAGTTGAGCATGATATAGAATATTTACTTAATAATTTTACACATTTAATAAATTTCCTTAACAGGGAATTCTTAACATTTGGAAAATTAATGAAAATTGAAGAAGAGAAAAGAACCTTAGCGAGAGAATTACAAGAAATTGAAAGAAGGTTAAGAATGTTTCTAACACAAATACACGAGTTTGAAGAATTTCTTAGAAAAGGAAATTGGAATATATCTTTAAGAGAATTGGGAATTTTAAATAGTTTTGAAAGCTTTTTAAAGAGATTCGTGAATGTTGCTATTGAAAGAGTAGAAAAATTATGTGAAGAAGAAAAAAGAATTTTAGATGAAATGAAACAAGAAATTAATAAGGAGCTACAGGAATTGAAAACAATAATAAAAGCTGAGAGAGGTGAATTACATAATTTATCGGAATTAGAAAAGCTGATTGAAAAAGAAAAATCCATTTATACGCAATTACCTGGAACGTTACTTAAAGGAAATCTTTTTAGGTAAGAACATATATAAAATGAAAACATGAGAGGGTTATTTGGGTTCTTTAGAGGGAAGAAAAAGAAGCAAATAGATATTTCTGGGTTTGTAAGAAAAGAACCAAGTGGTTTGGGATACTCAAGTATTTCCGTACAGATCGGTGCAAGAGGTTTTCCATATATTGGAAAGATCGCTATGGTCTGGGCACAAAAACTGAAAAAAGATTTATCAGAAGCACAAGAGATACTTAAGAAAGAAGAAACAGAAGTTGCGGGCATCTCAAAAATTATCGAAGAGTTGTGGAAACTTGAACAAGAAAAATTGAAACTGTATAGATATTTAATGCTTATGGCAAAGAAACCTGCAAATCTTCCAAAAGCAATAAAAGTTATTGAAACTTTAGATAAATTGATTCAAAAACAAATAGTTCTAATAAAACATCTCGCAAAGGAAGAGGGTTCTGAAAAACACACATTGGAAAAAGAGCGTGCCTTGCTAAAACAATTAAAAGGATTATTAGAAAAATATATACAACAAATGTGAAATAATAAAAGACGAAGCCCTCACAAATCATTCACCAATTCTTCTAACGTTTTTCTAAATTCGTCCAAAATCCCATGTAAATCTAAGTTTAGAATTCTCTCTAATTCACTCATACTTTCGAAATCTACTTTTCCTTCTTTTATAAGTTCTATGATTGTTTTCCCCATTTTATCCCTACATTCCTTATATGAATTCCTTTGAGTACACATATTTAGCAATCCCCATACCAATAAATCATGAAATTTTAGCTTTTTATCAGAAGATAGAGATTTTAATACAAACTTCCAGCCAGCTATATAATTTAAATCATCGTCAGCCGTAAAATCAAAACCAGTATCATAATTTTCCAAGGATTTTGCTGTTCTTACTATTCCTTGTGGTAATTCAATAATAAAATAATATATGTCAAAACCAAAAGATATTTTTCCTAAAACATTGTTATAACCGAATTCTCTTGCAAATCTATTAATATATTCATGGAATACTTTTGCATAAGATCGCATTAATTGTAGAACTTCTGAGATAAACTTCTCATACGCGCTCATGAATAATGTTACTACTTCTACTTTATAAAAATTATTATCTATTTATACATAGTAGATTTTTAAAACAATATTAAGAGAGAAGAAAAATATATTCTTTATGCCCATTGATGAAAAACTTTCTAAGGAAAAAGAGGAGGATGTTCTAAAAGAAGAAATCGAGGTATTGGAAAGGGAAATAAAGTTAGCGATACTTGAATTGGAAGATCTAAAAGAAGATTTAAAAGAGTTAGGACTAAAGGAAAAATTAGAAGAGGATATAGAAGAAGTGGAGAAGTTCCTAAACAATGCTTATGAAATCGCGAAATTATTAAAACAATGGTAAAGCTATCGGGTTTAGTAAAAAGGAGAACAAACAGATTATTAAAAACATTAAAGCAGTTTGGTAAAGAATTAGGAATTGAAGAAAAAGATTTGGAAAAACTTGAAATCTCGCTAAAGCAAGAAATAGAAAATTTAGAAAGACTAGAAAACGAAATTGGTAGAGAAACAGGAAAACTACTGAAAATATTATTGGAATATGAAGTTACAAAAAAAGAGCTTGCTACAAAAATAGTAAATGTTATACATATCTTGGCAGGAGTGCAAGGAAAAATACATAACCTAAGAGTAAGAGTTGCAAATGTTGGAACAAGAATAAAAACATTAATCAAAAAAGGAATTGGAAAATCTGCTTTGTTAGCACTAAAAGCCGCTGGATGGGCTGGATCTCCTACTGCGAGGCAGACGGCAGAAGCAGCAGAAGAAGAAATAGAGGAAACAATAATGTTAGAGAGACAATCGGCTTCTGCGATAAGATCTTTGAATAGAATTCTTTATGAAGTCAACGCAAGTATTGAAGGTACGCTTCAAAGATTAAAGGAGATAAATAATAAAGAAAAAAAGCTCTTAGATCAAATAAAGAATAATTTAAATAAAGAAGAAGAAATAATAAATAAAGCCCTACATATAGAAGCGACATTAAAAAATTTAGAAAGCCAATTAAGTCAAGTTTTGTCAGAACTACAAAGAACTAGTTCTTAAAGCTCAATATCTTTACCTCCCCAGTCCTTAAATTTTTTATAACAACTTTTGCCGGATCGGGAATATGTCCCATTTCTTTTTGGAATATTGTTAAGCCTTGCCAACATGAAGCATTGATTAAATCAATACCTTTATAGTTTCCATAAGCCGTACGATGAATGTGACCAGTAACAAAGATATCCGGGATGGGATCAATTAACAGAGGATCTTCTGATGGGTATGGGATGTATGCTGTGGAACCATGAGTTGGAGCTAAATGTCTTAGTTGTAACATAAATTTCATTATCAAAACGGCATTTTCATATCCCCCATTTTGCCTTATCATTTCAACATTAGATACTAACCAATCCATAGAATAACCATGATATATCAAAGTTAAAAATCCTTGGAAATCTTTAGTATAATGTATTCTAACGTAAGAAGGATTGGATAAGAAATAAACATTTTTCATTTGATACGCATTTGGTAAATATTCTTTTGGTATTGGAGGTTGTGGCTCTGCTAGTCTAACAACAACATCGTGATTTCCGGGTATTACTATTATTTTTATATGTTCTGGGACTTCCTCTAAATACTTTTCAAATACTTCATATTGTTTATATATATCATCTATTTCCAATTCTTCCCTTTGATTTGGATATACACCAATACCATCAACTATATCCCCAGGAATTACCCAGTAAGCCACTTTTCTTGCCATCTCCCTTTGTTTCTCATTTCCATATTCTCCTTTCAACCATTTAATAAATTTTTCAAATTCCTTTTTTAAGAAAAGCTTATTTCCGAACTGGAAATCGCCAGTAAATATAACATAAATATCTTCTTTTATCGGAGCAGTCTTCTTTTCCTTTTGAGGAACGTCTGGTAAGAATATTTGTTCAGGAAATACGGTTTCGTTTTTAATCGTACCGAAAACCCCTATAACAGAATCCTCCGGAATACTTTTAGCTAAAGAATATAATTCGCTATCTTTTTTAACGTAAACTGTAATATAACCAGTAGGATCTTCTAAAATTAGTTTAACATTACCGTTAGGCAAAATTCTCTTTTCATAAACTAATCCTGCTATAGAAACTTCTTCATTTTCTTTTTTCTTAGCTAGATCTATACTAACCACATTTAACATTTCTTTATGCAATTTCAAAGCTTTCATCAATTTCTTTAATCTTACTTTGAAATATTGTGCCCAAGCAGGAACAGATATCTCCTCAGGAGGATTTACATAGTTTTTCTCAATTTTGATATTTGTTTCAATTTCTTCTCCTATATATCTTTTCTTTGGCTCTATAATTTCTACTTCTTTTGGTTTCTCCTTTATAATAACTTTCTGCTCAATTTTCACTGTTTTCTCTATTTTTACTTCTTCAGTTTCTTTTACCTCTTTAAAGAATTGAGTAAGTGTTATAGATTTTCCATTTGTTTTTACTTTAATTTTCCTTTCTTTTCTTAAAGTTTCACCCGTTTTTTTATTCTTTACTTTAACTAAAACTTCTTTTGTCAAAATTCTTGGTATGTTATTTCCATATACTAATCTCAAATTCTTTAGGAATTCTTCTATATCAAAATCTCCATTTATCTCTTCAAGAAAATCTGCTGTAACTATAAATCCTCTTCTCGCAAATTCTTCAATTATCCTTTTTATCTTTGGATTCATAGGAACTCCTCTTTTAGCAAATTCACTATCTTTTCATATACTTTGTCTGAAAAATTAATTGTGATTTCTCTTGTTCTACCGTATCTTCCTCTAGAAATCACTTTTGCGTTTATAATACCAAGCATGTCTAACTCTGCTATAATATCTGAAACTCTTCTTTGGGTTAGAGGTGGCAACCCTATTTCCTTGCAAACCTTTGTATATTCTTCATAAACTTTTCCAGTATATGTCTTTTCGGAAGGATCCTTTACTAATCTTAAAATTGCAAACAATACTAATTGAGCTTGTTTTGGTAAAGATCTTATCAATTCTGTTAAAGTATCTGTTTCTAACTTTTCTAAAGCTTTATCTACATGCTCCAATGTTATTTTTTCAGCACCCTCTCTTTCTGCAATCTCACCAGCTAGTCTTAACAACTCTAAAGCTTTTCTAGCATCCCCATGTTCCCTTGCAGCAATTGCAGCTATCTTTTCAATAACTCCTTCCTCTATAACCCCTTCTCTAAAAGCCAACTTTGCTCTTTGATATAAAATATCTTTTAGTTGTTGAGCGTTATAAGGAGGAAATAAAATTTCCTCTGCATCCAATGAAGACTTTATTCTAGGGTCTATATCATCTAAGAACGTCAAAGAGTTGGAAATCCCAACAAAGGATACCTGCGCTTTTTGCAATTCAGAATTTATTCTTGTAAGATTATATAAAACTTCATCACCAGCCTTCTTAACCAAATGATCTATTTCATCTAAAATAATAATTACAACTTGCTCTTTTTTATCTAATAGCTCGAAGAACTTTCTATATAGAATATCTAAAGGTAGACCTGTTGAAGGAACCTTGCCACCTAATTCATGTATTAGATTTGCAATAACTCTATATTCCGTATCAGAAACTTTTTTCATCTTGCAATTAACATAGAGGATTTTAACAGGGACGTTATATTTTTGAGCGGCTCTTTCTAAGTGTATAGAAACGTATTTTGCAGTTAAAGTTTTACCAGTACCTGTCTTTCCATACAAAAACACATTTGAAGGCTTTTCCAGTCTTAAAGCAGGAGCAAGAATAGCTGTCAATTGCTTTATTTGCTCTTCCCTATGTAAAATTGTCTCAGGAATATAAGAATCTGTTAAAACCTTTCTGTTTACAAACAGAGATTTCTTTTTGACATATTGATCAAAGAAAGTTTCAAGGAAATCTGTTATCTTTACTTGACTCATGGGATACACATGAAATAAACCTTAACTTTTATAAAACTTTTTATTGCCCCCCCCCCCCCCCCTTCCTGTTGTGAATAATAATAACAATTATTTAATTCAATTAAAAATATATTAGAGGCATATAATAATTAATAATTATTATT
>CAZNIQ010000008.1:12969-26544 GCA_964573185.1 Candidatus Woesearchaeota archaeon
TATATTAGCAAGCTAGATTACTATTAACTAGTAGTGAATAATTATAAATATATATTTTTATAAAAATTTAAATAATAAAAATTTATTACTTTTTAGTAACTTCTCTTATAATATTTTCTTTCTGCTATAATAAAATTTTAAAATTTATCTATAATAATATTTTTATGATTTTCTGAAAGAATATTTATAAAACTTTCCCCGACCTTAGCGTCTTTACTATCAATCTCCAGGTCTCCACAGGAAACCGGGGGGTGGGGGTCTTATAAAGGGTATGTACTTACTTTCTAGTGGCGAAACTTCTTTTGCGATATTCTTCAACTATCTTCTTTAAAATGTTCTCATCCTCTTTTTTCATTTCCCTCTCCCTCTCAAAGAAAATAAATAAATAACCCTCTTCAAACTCATCTAATACTTTGATATTTCTTGAAAAGGGTACCTTATCCTCCAATTCTTTTGGAATATATATTTTATATTTCCCGATTCCCGAATACTTCTTAACAACGGATATATCTTTGGTAAAGAATATTGGTAAATCATATTTTTTTGCAAATTCATATTTCGGAACAAATTTTTTGTTTAAAAAAGTATTTATTACTAATCTAAATATTTCTCTTTCCAAAATTTTATTTTCCGATTTAAGACTCTCTATCTCTCTATATAAATTATTAACCAATTCTTTTAAGCTCTTTAGTTCCTTATAAGCTTTTATATACTTTTTAACTTTCTTTAACTTTTCTCTTAAAACTCTATTTTCCTCTTCCAACAGTTTTATATATTCATTTTCATATTTTTTCTTTAACTCTCTTTTAATCTCCTTTTCTTCTTTTTTCTTCTGTATTTTAATGTATGCTGCTTCTGGATTAAGATTTCCTTCCCTTAGAACTAAATATAAAATTTCTTCATTGTACCCGAACTTTTCCAAAGTTTTATCTATTAGCTTTTTATGTTTCTCCAAAGCATATAAAGCCGCAGCTAAAGCGTCATAAAGATGTTCTTTCTCTTTTCCATTAAATACAAAATCTTTTGTTAATTCCTTTTTCTCTTCTATACTCAAATCTCTATTAGGGTAAAACACCCTAGCATTTAATTTTGATGCTATTTCCTTTACTTTTGAAGGAATAATAGCTTTATCTGTCGCCACAATTGCTATCTTAAATTCTTTTACTTCAGAAATTATTTCTTCTACGGAGAAATTCTTTCTCGCATTGTACTTTAATATTCTTCCTTCTATATTGATAACTACGTAAGCTGTTGTACTTCCAGGATCTATTCCTAAAATCCCTAAGATAATTTTGCTCTGTCTACAATCACTTTAAATCTTTCTGATTCAACGACAACGTGAGTATTATTCCAATAACATTTTAGATTCAAACTTTCGCAAAAAGAAAGGATAGAATCATTGCTTACATTCCTATTAAGCTGTAAAGCTATATCAAATGCTATATATTTTTCTATTAATGGATAATACTTTGGAGGTTGTGGTATTTTAAATGCTAATTGAAATAAGAAAAGCTGAAGGAATAGCAAAAATAGTACTAATCCCATATGCAAATATATAGAGTTCCGTTTTTATAAAGATAAGGTACTATAACTTTTCCGTTGCAAGAGATATTAAAAGAGTAATTCCAATAGTAATTTCTAGGTATAACATCTGAAAGAACTTTTTCCAAGATCGTCTTATTTTCAATTAAATTTAATTTATCTAATGTAAATAAAGAATAGTAAAGATCCTCTATAAAGTAATAATTATATGTTTTTGGTATTTTTATTTTTGGGATATATGTAACTAGCAATTGGAAAAAGAAAAATAAGAATAAAATAATTTCTAAAATTACCATGTTCCTATAATTACTTTCGCAAGTGAACCATTTACATCAACATATCTAATACTATAAATCATTGGAATTCCAGAATTTCCTACCTCTATTTTAGTTCCATTTAGAAAATCGATAATAATATGATATCTTGCTCTTTCTTTTAGTAAGTTAAAATCATTTTCAGTAAAATAATAAACATATTTTCTATTTATGAAAAATTCTTTGATAAGCAAGACTTTGTTGTTATATAATTTTACAAAAGAGAAATATGTATTAAGGATTGAGAATAGGGATAATAAAAGAACTGTAAATATGATAAGCAACTCAAAGTACCTCATTATTAAGTTTTATAAATTCTCTCCTTTAAATTTTTGCATGTATTCATTGCAGGTATACATTCCAGAAATCATGGTAAGGGTTTATGGGAGAAATTTACCTATAAGTAGAAAGAAATCTGTTGAAATAGCAAGATTTATCAAATATTTACCTTTGGAAAAAGCTAAGCAGTATTTACAAGAAGTAATAGAATTAAAAAGACCGGTTCCCTTCAGAAGATACAAAAGAGATATCCCTCATAGAAAAGAGTTGCAAGGTTACGTTATTGGAAGATATCCTGTAAAGCCTGCAAAGTATTTCTTAAAGCTCTTGCATTCTTTAGAAAAAAATGCTGAATATAAAGGATTGGACAAATCAAAATTAATTATAATACATGCTGCTGCTCATAAAGGGACAACAATGTATAAACCTGGCAAATTATGGATTAGGGTAAGGAGAAGGAAAGCAACGCACGTAGAAATCGTCGCTGCCGTTATAGATAAATATGATCCCTCAAAGAGATACAAGAGAAAAGAGTTGGAGAAACTTGTAAAAGAATTTCTTCAAGAAATAAGAGAAAAATGGTCTCAGAAACAATAAGAAAAATAATTGAATGGAAGAAACTAGAAGTACAGATTAGGGAGTTCTTAAGAGAATACTTAAGAGGAAAAGGTTTTTCTGATGTTAAACTAATAAAAACACCTTTAGGGGAAAAAATAATTATTTATTGTGCGAAGCCATCATTAATTATTGGTAGAGGTGGTACAGGAGTAACTAAACTAACTTTAATTCTAAAGAAGGAATTTAACTTAGAAAATCCACAAATAGAAGTAAGACCTGTTGAAAATCCATATTTGGATGCTAATATAATGGCAGAATGGGTAGCATTGAGATTAGAAAGATATGGTATCCAAAGATTCAAGGCAATAGGATACAGAGCTTTGGAGTTAATAATGGGTGCCGGAGCTAAAGGTGCTGAAGTAATTATTTCTGGAAAAGTTCCCGGACAAAGAGCAAAGACTTGGAGATTCTCCTATCCATGGTCTTATATGAAAAAAGCAGGAGAAGTTTGGAAGACGCAAGTAAGAAAAGGAATAGCTATAGCATATACACCACCAGGTGTTGTTGGAGTTAAAGTATTAATAATGCCTCCAGTACCTCTACCAGATGAGGTTAAAATAAAGGAACCTACTGAAATAAAAGTTGAAGAATTAGAACAGATTGATCCAGAAATCGCAATGAAATTTAAAGAGGTTTTGGAAAAAGGAGAAATCCAAATTAAATAATTTATTTATTTTTTAAAAATAATTTTACTTAACGGATAAGTGCTTTGTAGATTTTGAAGCTCCAACACCAGGAGCACCATGCTGTACTCTTTTTGTAGTATAAGCAAATTCCCCTAACCTATGAAATACCATTTCAGGTTTTATCTGCACCGGCACATATTCTTTTCCATTATGAACATATATTGTTAAACCAACCATAAAAGGTAAAATTATCATATCTCTTGCATGTGTTTTTATTTTTCCTTTGTACTTTCCTTGTTTAGCTAGCAAGCATTTCTTTATTAGCTCTTCCCATTGTTTTGGCCAACCATATTTTAACCTCCTTAACAAGGTTCTCCTTATTCTTGCAGGTACTATCTTTGCTAATTCTTCAATAGACATTTTTTGCAATTCTTCAATTGTATATCCTTTATATGTAAATACGGGCATTGTTAGTTTAATTCAAGAAAATTTTATTCCTCTTTCTTCTTGGTTCCAACTCTTTCACCTTTAGAACCCCTTCCCGTTTTCCTAGGTCCGTAGTAACCATATTTAATTGGGTATCCTTTCTTTGGTACTGGTACATTTCCACCGTGGTTTCTTCTGTGTTTACCACCAAATGGGTGGTCTACGGCGTTCATTGCAACTGCAGCAGGCCTTGGCCAATATCTGTTTAATGCTGACATTCTATAATACTTGTTACCCGCTTTTACAAAAGGTAAATCGGTTCTTCCACCACCAGCTAATTGACCAATCATGGCTCTGCAATCCAAAGGTAATTCCTTTAATTTTCCTGAAGGTAATTGAACTATTGCTTTTGTTTCCGTTTTCTGAACAAGGATAGCAGCAGTTCCCCCAGCTCTCACAAGCTTGCCACCATCTCCGGGTTTTATTTCTATCATTGAAATCTTAGTTCCAACTGGTATGTTCTTTAAGAATGTAACGTTTCCGGGATTTATTGGAGCTAAAGAACCCGAAGCAACTACTTGGCCTACATAAACACCTTCTGGTGCTGGCAATAAGACTTCTTCACCAGTCTCATATTCAACAATCATTAACGGAGCAGTATGAAACGTATCTTTTACTATGTCAACTATCTTTCCATAAACCACTCCTTCTAATTCTCTATAATCCAAAGGTCTTAAAGAGACAGCGCCAATGGATCTATGAGTAGGAGCTCTAAAAGTAGGGGAACCTTTACCCCTCCTTTGTTGTATTAAAGGCTTACCCATTACATCACCTTCAAATAACTATTTTTAAATCTTTATAATAAGCCTCGCTTTTAAGAAAGTATGGATGAATGAAAAAAGCAGGATATATTACGGTTGATAATAGAAAAATAACACACTTCTAGCTATATAATTCCTAACTTAGTAGCTATTTCTCTTGCTTTTCCGGGTTCTTTTAATTTTATATAAGCTTTCTTTTTCCCATCTGGTGTTATTAATGTATTTACTTTCTCAACTTTAACACCAAATAGTTTTTCAAAAGCTTGTTTTATTTGTGTTTTATTAGCTCTGATATCTACTATGAAAGTTATCTTATTCTCTTGCTCAATTAATCTGATAGTTTTTTCTGTTACCAAAGGATATAATAGAATTTTTCTTGGATCTTCCATTTTAGTAGAATAGATTTTCGTTTTTTAAGATTTCTATAGCTTCTTCTGTCCAAACAGTTAATCTTCCCGGTTTACAACCAGGTGCTAAGACTTCTGCATTCAATTGTCTTACTGGCCATACCTCTAAGAACTCAAGATTTCTTGCAGCTTTCCATATAGGTTTTGAACTATCTGAAACTACCAACAGGATGCCTCTTGATTTAACAATTCTTCTTCCTCTTCTTTTGCCTTTGCCAGCTCTTTGCTTGGTTTCTGAAAAATGCTCTAATAATTCTTCCGGAAATAATTTGTAAAATATTTGCTTTACTTCTTTAGCTTTATTCAAATCTTCTAATCCTTCAATAACTAAAGGTAAACCATAATTCTTTATTACAGGTTCTATCCACTTTTTAGCTTTTGTGTATCTATTTAAAACAAAATATTCGTTTGCTGTTGCAGCTATTGCAGATCTTATAGCTTTTCTTCTTTCTTTTTTATTTATCTTTTCATACCAGTTTTTCTCGGGAGTTGGAGCATGAGCTTTCATACCTTTTACAGCTTGTGCAACCCTTCTAGCAACCCAGGAGAAGACACCTCCATAATGGGGTTTTCCCCAAAGTACTGCTCTTGGAACCCTGGAAATACCATAACCATAAGAAGTTCTATAATTCCTTCTCCTTTTTGAAGTCCAAGCGGAAGTATCTAAACCAGCATATTCATAAGCACCGTAAGGATGCCTTTTATGAGAATATATAGCTAATACAGCTCTTGATATTAAATCTGGTCTTACTTCCTCTTCAAAATGCGGGGGCAAATCTATTTCTTTTACTTTCTTAAGTTCAGTATCATATACGGGAGCTTTCATAGTGAGGTTTATAAACTACGTTTTTTAAATGTTTTTTAATGAGCGAGTTCAAGGAATTCCTGTTTAAAGTATTTTTGCCTTTCACAGTTCTAATCTTTTCCTTTATTCTTATATCAAAACTTTTGTTACCACCTGACAAATTTCTCCTTTTCTTCAGGATATCTTTAGCAACTTATATAATAATTATTTCTTCATATCCTTTAGTCAAAAAATTTATTATAAAGAATTTTATTGAAAAAGAATTTCCTTATTTTATCACTTTTTTAGCTTCTTTATCTACTGCAAAATTATCAAGATCAAAATTCTTTGATTACGTTTCTGAGGCAAAAGAGTTCGGATTTCTTGCAAAATTATTCGAAAAAATAAAGGATTTGGCAATAAATTGGAGATTAGGATTTGCTGAGGCATGTAAAAGGATGCTTAAAGTAGTGCCATCCAATGTTCTAAAGGATTTCTTAGATAGATTTTCAGTTGCTTTGGAAGTTGGGGAAGATACTGAAGAGTTCTTTGAAAGAGAATATAAAACAATTATGGACGTTTATGAAGTAAATTATAAGAAATCATTAGAAAATATAAGAATTCTTTCTGATGTTATAACTTCTGTATCTGTATCTTTAGCTTTCATGTTTGTCATAGCTGTTTTTATTCCTTTGATTATAGGTGGTAATGTTGCTTTTTACGTTTTCCTCTCAGCTTTTCTAATTTTACTTTCCTTTGTTTTATATATTTTGCTTGCAAAATTCCTTGTAATAGAAGATAGACTGATGCATAGCGAGAAGCTGAAACCTAAAGAATACGTAGAAATAATTCTCAATTTCATAACTCTTTCAATAATTTCCATGGCAATTTTCATTATAATAAATCAAAAGTTCCCAAACATACCTCTTTTAGTTAAATTAGCTTTATCCTTATCTCCGTTAGCTTATATAGGAATAAAAGCAAAGAATTTAGAAAGATTAATAAGGAAGAAGGAAAAGTTATTTGTTACGTTTCTTTCGGAATTATCTTCTGCTTTATCCGTTAGATCTTCAGCACATGTGAAAGCACTGGAAGCCATAATAGTACATGATTTTAAAGACTTAAATAAGCATATAGAAAATTTATTAAAAAGAATAAAGACATCATTGGATATAGAAAAGTCATATTATTATTTCGGATGCGAAACTGGAAGTAGATTGATACAAAAATTTGTAACTATTTTTGCGAGGGCAACCCATTTGGGTGCGGATGCTGTAAAAACAGGAAAATATATAATAGATGCTGTGTTGAGGATATTAGATTTAAGAGATTTGAGAGACCAGATGGTAACCGCTTTTAGGGGGATGATCTTTGGAATATATATTGGTTTTGCGTTAGTTTTAGTTCTAGGAACTGAAATAATTTATTTAATGGTAAAACTTTTCGAAAATTTATCAGAATTAATTTCTACTGCTCAGGTTTCTGAATATCTTGGAGGAATTTTTCCTTTGGGAGTAGGTACGATTGAAATTGGTGTATTAAGATTCGCTACTCAGATATTATTGCTAGCAGCTGCTTTTTCCTTTGCATATATACTTAAGGAATTAGATGGTGGTATACGATTTTCATTACTTTTAGATTTTATAATTATGTTATGGATAGGAGCTTTGCTTTCAGTATTTATCCCATATTTCTTTGAGAAATACTTGTTTCCTATAAGGTAATTCTTCTTTCTTTAGGAATATAATTCTTTATTTTTCCATTTTTTGCTAACCCGGATCCTGCAAAATAATTGTTAGATTTTATAATTACAAATCCTGAGCCATCTTTTTCTAAATCCGCTCCTGCTAACCATTTTTTTAGTTCTTCATAACCGATTTCAATAACATTTTTCTTTGCATAAGGTCCTATGATTTGACTACCTTCTATACTTAATCTTATTTTATCTCCTCTTTCTATCCTTGCAAAGTACAAACCAAATCTATGGTACTTTATTTGATTTGCTAAAGGAAAAATCTCTTTTTTAACCAGAAATATTTTACCTTCCCTATTTCTAAACCATCTAAAATCTTTCTCTAGAGTTCTTAATATTTCATCTTCTACATCATACTCTTCCTTTATTTTCTTTAAAATTCTCCTTACCTCTGAGCTTGGTATCTCCTCCATATTTTCCAAAACAATTTTTCTAGATTAATTAAGTCTTCTCTTAAATGTTCCTCAATATATTTATAGTCTCCTTTCTCATATCTCTCAGCTATTTCTTTATTATTTGTTCTCTGGGGAATTCCATACTTTTTTAAAGCGTTTTTAAAAGAATTTCCTTTGAATCTAAACGAATTTTCTGTTAATAAAATCTGAAATAGGTCTATGACTCTTGTACTGTGCCAGAATTCAAGCAAATCTTCCAAAGTATAAAGGTTATATAGCTGGGCTCTATATATTAAAGCAGGAATGTCAAATCGCAAACCATTGAATGTTACTATTGTCGGACTGTCCATTGAAAAGACAAACTCATAAAAATCTCTTAAAATCAGCTTTTCGCTTCTCTCCCATTCCTTAAAAATTATCATTTCACTGCATTCTCCTTTCCTATACAAAATCCCTATAGCGATTATTTTATCAAGGGGTGTTGGTTTCTTTTTTGAATAAGTTTCTATATCTAAAAACAAATACATTATATTTTAAATTCTTTCAAATGTCTAATTTGGGATTCTTTTAACCCTAAAGCTTTTCCATATTTTTCTCCAGCCTTTGGATACTTTTCTAGTAAATATCTTAGAACATTTAAATAAATCTGTATTATCCTTTTAACCGAAGCATGTAATCTTGGTTTTAGTTCCTCAGCAACCTTCTTTAAGTACTCTCTAAGGTTCTTCGTTTGAGCAAGCTTTCTAACCCATTCAGGCATTCTATATCTCGTAAATTTGTGATATCTTTCTCTTTTAGCCAAAGCAACACCGGCGTACATGAATGTTGTAGCGTAAACTAAGAATCTCCAATGCTGTCTTCTCCAAATTCTTCCTAAATATAAAGTTCCTTTACCCAACCATTCGTATGCTTTATATATCTCATCTAATCTTTCATATTCATTAGGTATATTCTCCTCTATCCAAGGATAAATCTCTTGAGGATCCATATCTACATTTTCAAAAGCTGAGATAGCAACTTTCGGATCTTTGGTTTTAAACATTATAGCTAAGGCTTGGAATATTGTTTGTTCCCTATCTCTATATCCCAAAGCTTCTAAATCTTGTAATGTTATTTTCTTTTTTTCTCTTGCTAATGTTTCTAAATCGTTAATAGCGGATCTTAAATCTCCATTAGCCCTTTGTGCCAAAGCCATTAGGACTCTATCATCTACTTCCAGACCTTCTTTTAAAGCAATCCTCTTCAGAGCTTTATAGATATCTCTAACGCTTAATTTCTTGAACTCTATAAGCTCACATTTTTCCCTAAGTTTTCTCAATTTGGGATCCCATGGGTCGTTTGCAGTAAGAACTATTGGCCATCTAGTTTCATCTATTAATTTAATTAAAGTTCCTAAACCACCTCTATCTTCTCTTCCAGATATTCCATCAACTTCATCAATTAATATTATTCTTCCTTTTGCAAAGAAAGGTTTTTCTTTTATAGCATGCCCAACTATTTCTTTTATTTTCCTAGCATTTCTTACATCAGAAGCGTTCAGTTCTATTACCTCATAACCAATTTCATTGGCTATAGCATATACAGAAGAAGTTTTTCCAGTACCCGGAGGACCATACAATAATACGGCTTTTTTTGGAACTTTTGGAAATCTCAAAATGAAGTTCTTTAGCTTTGCAACAGCTTCCTCTTGGTTTATTATATCTGCCGTTGTCTTTGGTCTGTATTTGATTATCCAGGGAACTTCTCTTTTCATTTTAATAATTTCTGTAATAAAGAAACTTCTTCTTTACATTCTGACACAGCTCTGTAGGTATTATTATTTACTCTAAATTCTACTTGTACATAATTTGGATTAAAAGCATATTTAACGTATACCAAGTCAGAAGAATCTTTGCTCAAACTTTTAATAACTTTAACCATTCTGTCATTCGGATCATAGATTGTTATGTTTTTTAATTCTGATTTTGCAGTTAAGATAATTACTGTTGAGTTATTTTTTATTTTACAATCGATATCAATGTATTTAAAATAAGGTTTCCAGATCTTATACATTAAATAATTATAAGCTATAAAACCAAATAGGGCTGAAAGAAAGACAACTACTCCTGTTATTGCAAGTTTCCTAATAAAATCAGGTATTTTTAGCGCTTCCATCCTTTAAGTCCTAAGAAAGCTAATAAAGCATCTAATTGAACTATCGGATCCGCTCCTTCGACCATCCTAAATTCTATCTCTCCAACCTTATCTAAAATCTCTAATTTAGCTTTATCATCTATAGGAAGATTCCACACCTCTTTTTGTATCAATCTAATCATATCTTCCCCTGCTAAACCATATCTTAACATCGTATCAATTAACTTTGACCTAGCTTCTTTGAATTGTCCTTTTAAAGCTAATTCTAATATCTCTCTTATTTCTTTTGGTTTTGCTACAGAAGCAATTTCATATATCAAATCAACAGTGATATGCTTAGAAACCATCGCTGCTGCTTGCAAAATATTTATTGCTTTTCTCATGTCTCCTTCAGAAATATTGTATAATGCTTCTAGAACTCCTTCTTCAACTTCCAATCCTTCATTTTGAATTATCTTTCTTAAAATCTCAAAGACAGCTTCTTTTGGTAATGGTTTAAACCTAAATATCGTACATCTTGATTGGATAGGCTCTATTATTTTTGAAGAATAATTACATGAAAGGATGAATCTTGTTACGGAAGAATACTGCTCCATTATTCTCCTTAAAGCTTGCTGAGCATCTCTTGTCATCGCATCTGCTTCATCTAAAAAGACTATTTTGAAAGGAACATCCCCTATAGGTCTTGTTCTTGCGAAATCTTTTACTTTTTGTCTTATGACATCTATACCTCTTTCATCTGACGCGTTTAACTCTAAAAAGTTCTCTCTCCAATTTTCATCCCCATAAAGTTCTCTGGCCAAAGCAATTGCAGCAGAAGTTTTTCCAGTACCAGGAGGACCAGCAAATATTAAATGTGGCATGTTTTTTTGTTTTACAAATGCTTTCAAATGCTTAATAACATGATCTTGCCCTTTTATATCATCCAATCTTTTGGGCCTATATTTCTCTGTCCAAACCTCATATGTCATAACTTTTTATTCTTGTCAAAATTTATATTGATTTGTTGAACCAAGAGAGCTTCCATCAAGAATCTTAATACTAGCTTGCTTTCATCAAAACTACTTTATTCTCTCTTTTAAAAATCCTACCAATTTTTCTCTTTCAACTTTAATTCTTTTTTTAGTTCCTCTATCTTGAAAAGTTACTTTCCCTTCCTTTAGATCTTTTTCTCCAACTATCACTAAATACCTTATTCCTTTTTCAATAACATACTCCATTTGCTTTTTGAAATTCCTTCTCATCAAATCAATATAAGTATTAAATCCAGCTTCCCTTAGTTCATTTGCAATTTCCCACGCTTCTCTAAATGTATCACCTATATAAATTACAGCTATTTGCGTATACGTCTTTTTATCTAACTTAAAGATTCCTAATTCAATACCGGCATCTATTAGTCTTTCCACACCTATAGATCCTCCAACAGCAGGCACATCTTTTTTTAAAAATAATCCTATTAGATTGTCATATCTACCACCTCCGGATAAGCTTCCTATTCTTGGTTTATCAACTACTGCTTCGTAGATCATTCCTGTATAATAATCCAATCCTCTAACTAAAGATAAATCAATTTCAATTCTTTTTCTAGCTTTTTCAGGTAATAAATCTAAAATATTTCTTAAGCTTTCAACTGCTATCTTTACATTTTCATTTTTTTCATATTTCTTCTCAGCTTCTTCTAAAACTTCTTCTCCTTTTAAATTTATTATTTCAACAATTTTTTCAATCTTTTCCTTATCTAATCCTAATTTTTCTAGTTCTTTTTTTACACCTTCAATCCCAATTTTATCTAATTTATCTATTGCTCTATAAACTGGTAAAATTAAATTATCGGGTATTTTCAATTCTTCTTCAAAAATTCCTTTTAATAATCTTCTGTCATTAACCTTTATTGTATAGTTTTCAAAGTTAAATTCTCGAAAAACTGTATCAACTACCAATAAAATTTCTGCATCTGATTCAGGTTCTTTTGAACCTACAATATCAAAATCTGCTTGCCAAAACTCTCTATACCTTCCTTTTTGTGGCTCTTCGTATCTATAAACTCTATCAATTACATATCTTTTGAAGGGTAGTTTGGGTTGGAATCTTGCAAAGAATCTTGCTAAAGGAACTGTATGGTCATATCTTAAAGCATACTCTTTTTTAGAATACGGTAACTTAAATCTCCAAATTAATTTATTTTCAGCTTCTTCCCCGTATTTTCCTTTTAAAGTTTCCCAGTATTCTACTATTGGAGTAATTATTGGGTCAAAACCGAACCTTTGAAATATCCTCTCAATTTTCTCAAATACTTCTTTTCTAAGAATTGCTAATTCTGGAGGGAAGTCTCTTGTTCCTTTTGGAGGCAATAATAAAGACATTATTAACAAAATTAAATTATTTTAAATAAAGTTTTTGAACCTCTTTTACTCCTTGCTTAATATTTATATATTTTTACCTCTGTATCAAATAAAATACTCTTTAATTTGATAGCTTCCTTTTTTCTTAGAAAATATGAAGCGTACCTTCATAATACCAATTCTTAAAATTCTTCTATTTTCATTTTCTCCTATTTTATTATTTTTATAATAGCTTCTACGGAGTATTTGAAATTCATTCCATTAAAATGCGTAGCAAAGCAAAAAAGATAATAGAAGATAAAAAAGTTTATATATTGTGACAACTATATAGTAGCTAGATGAGTATTGACGACAAAGTTGATGGTTTTTGGAAGGAATATACCTTAGAGCGACATAACAAACTCAATTATTCTAGATTGGAATACATTTTGTTTTTGGCTGCTGGCATTGGTGGTTCTGTTGTTATAAATGTTTTATCTGGCAATCCTAATTCAAGTCCTTCTGTTTTGGATCAAATTTTGATAAATGCTAAATATGTCTGGTTGGCGTATTCTCCAATTGCTGCTCTATCAGGCTATAGTATCCTAAGATACAGCCCCAAAGAAGATTTTTACTTAGAAAGAAAACGACAATCTGAAGATTATAAAGTAATTTTCCAAATTACTACAAGAGGATTTAATACTGAAGCTGTAGAAAGGAGTGTAAAAAGTATTTTATACTGGGCTCCCAAATACTTAAGAAATTTTGAAATATGGGTTGTTACAGAAGATGATGTTGATAAAAACTTCTTTGAAAGCTTAAAGGGGATAAATAATGAAGCTGAAAGAAGAGTAAAAGTTATTTATGTTCCAAGAGATTATAGAACGCCAAATAATACTAAATATAAGGCAAGAGCTTTACATTATGCAATGGAATTAAGAAAAAAACTGGGATATGATCCTAAAAAAACATGGATTTATTTAATGGATGAGGAGAGCATAGTTGGTGAAGATACTATTTTAGGAATCATAGATTTCATAGAAAGAGAAGCTAAAAAAGGAAAATTAATTGGACAAGGACTAATAGTATATTCTAATTTTTGGGGGAAGAATTTACTAACTAGTTTAGAAGATAGTCTAAGGGCTGGGGATGATAT
>CAZNIQ010000009.1:0-5629 GCA_964573185.1 Candidatus Woesearchaeota archaeon
TTGTAATAAAAGGTGGCAGGATTATCGCAGATGGAATATCTATTGATGAAGCTGTAGAATTGTTGAAGAAATGATTTTTAAATTTTTCTTGATTATCATTGCATGACAGTATATATATTTAAAAAGCCGGTAGGAAGGTTAGAAGAGTTTATTAGGGAAGTAGCCCTGAAAGAAGAAGCGATTGACGAATATGAGAAATATGAGGAAGCGAGGTATGTGTTGTAGGAAAAGAAATAGAGAAAATACTTTTTTATGATGTAGTAGCATATATCTGGAGCAAAACCATAGAATATATCTTTGATAAATATTCCTCTTATTCAATTGCAAAATTTAGTATAAAAGTATATGAAGTTCCATTAATGACAATTCTGCAAGAATTTTTCCCTGAATTTGTAGGATTATTTAAGAATTTAAAAAGATGTGGCCTGAAACTTTATTTATTGTCTATCATACAATCTTTGTAAACTTCTCTATATAATTACGTAAGACTTTTAAAACTAAAGTTATTTATAAATACTACGTAGCGGGGTGGGGCAGCCTGGAGTGCCCGGGGGGCTCATAACCCCCAGGTCCCGGGTTCAAATCCCGGCCCCGCTATGGGACATTACTATATAGTGGTAACATTTTTTATTGATCGTTGAAAATAACAAAAGGAATATAATTCCAAAGTCTAAAGCTACAGGTAAGAAAATTTTAAGATCAGCTTTATTGTAGTATCTTATGCTTATTGAGATACTTATAACAATTAGGTTAATTTCTTAAAAAGATTTTGAAATAATTTTTACTTTAACAAGAGAATTTAAGAATTTACTTTTAATTTGTATTTCTTCAAATCCCGAAATTGATTCCGAATTACAGAAATATCCTGCAATTTATTCTTCTTATTATCCAATAAAAGTTGTTTTTGGACCCTATAATGCACAAGAACTTTTACAGATTTTGGAAATCCATGCAAAACATGGACTATTTGAAAATACATGGGATAAAGATGTTTTAGCAATGATTGCAAAGAGAACATATGATGAAGCTTTTTCAGATGCAAGAATAGCTGTTTTAACTTTGTATAATTTAGCTCAAATTTGTGAGACAAAGGGATTAAATAAACTTTCTTCGGAATATGTCGATGAAGCATTTAAACAAGCCGTTAAATTAGCAAAGTATGAACACATTTCGAGAATAAATGATAAAGCTTTCCTTGTTTTATATTCAATAGGATTGGCTAACAAAAATGGAATAACTTCTAGTTCTGAAATTTACAAGAAATTCTTTACACAGGTTTATTCCAGAGTTTATGGAAATGTTTTATCAGAAAGGCAGTTTAGAAGATACGTTTCATATTTAAATTCATTTAATCTTGTGAATATCTATAAGAAAAGGAAAGGAGCTGTTACAGCTTTTGAATTAGAATGCAATGTTGATTGGAAATTGTTAGAAGAAGAATATGGGAAAAGATTTGAAGAAAAATAGCATCTATTTTTATATTTTTCCAAGAACCAAATATTCCAATAGTTTTATACCATCTTCTTTTGGCAGCTCTTTCATAGAACCTTGTAAACTTTGTACGCACTTTATTTTATTTAATTTTAATTTTTTAATAATATCCTTATTAAATGGTCTTTCATATACTTTCTTAGTGATAAGTTTTATTTTAAATCTATAGGCATAAATGCCATCATCCCATATTTTGCGCTTATCTTCAAAAGGTGTTGATACTCGTTTAAAGATTCCAGTTATTTTCATTCCCTCCTTTTTATTTTTGCTCTTTTTAATATAAAAAACAAGATAATCTGTTTTATCTTCTTTCTCTATGCGTTTTATTAAATTTAAATATCTATTATCTTTTACTTCTGGTGGTATTTTTACACCCCATAATTTTTCCTTTAAACACTTTTTGTAATTTTCAATTGACGTTATCAAAAGCCAAATACGTGCCTTACCCTCATTAAGTTCTCTTTTTATGCTTTCAATTATTGATTTTTTCGTTCCTTTACGTTTCTCTCTATATTTTTCATATTCTTTCTTATATCCTTCAATAAATTCTTTTTCTAATTTCTTTCCTCTTTTCCAAATTTCATTAAAAATTTTCATCAATTTTCTATAAGTTTTATATCTTGTGAATCCATAAAGTATTGTATTAATTTCTATATTTCTTTCGAAACCTCCTTTGCTTAAATTAGAAGATCCTATTATTGCTATAAATTTATTTTCAAAAGTAAAAACATATAATTTAGTATGAAAATCTTTATCTCTTATTATTCTAACTTCTTTATCTCCTTCTGAACATATTTCATAAAGTTTTCTTAAAGCTTTAGGAGTAGTAGAACCAAAAGCCCCTACAATTATTCTTATCTTTTTAGCTTTTCTTAAATGCTCCTCTAAAATTTCTATTCCTCCTTTATACCTAGCATATGCTACTGCAATGTAAATTTCATCTAAATCTTTTGGTATTTTTTCTTTAATAAAAGCTCCTAATTTTTCAAATAAATTACATTGAATTCTTGTTGGCATAAATTATAATTTTTATATACTTTAAAATGATATTATATAATGAGGCTTGTATCTATTTTACCTAGATATCCAGTTTACATTATTAAACCTAGAAAAGCAAAAGTAGGATTTTGTAAACTTATAAGAGCACCCACTAAGGATAAAATTATGTAATACAAACAAAAATTTCTAGATACAATTGCAAATATATTAAAAGAGAAATTGGAATTAGAACAAGGTATAGAATTGGAGTTAAAGAGGGAGAAAGAACTATAGCTAGAAATAAAGAATATATTGCAAATTTTACAGTATATATTATCTGATCATATATAGATTAGAAGATATCTACAAATTCTACACAGAAATAGGCTTTACTATTAAAAGAAAAAGAGATAAGCTAGCTTATGTCCTATTCCTTTTATTAAATTACGATCCTAAAACTGCGTTAAAGAAGTTTAAGGAAAGATTTGCTAAAATTGGAAGAGAATATATTTTATTTTAATATTGTGATTATTTCAAAAAAGTTTACTACCAAAAGGCTTATAAACACTACTGTAAAGTTATAAAAATGGTTTCAATAAAAGATTATTTGGCTTACTTAAAATACCTCTTAACAGAGAGAATGTCTAGAAGAGCCTTTTTAAAAGCGCTTTTGTTAGGAGGCACAGTGGCTTTAGGCGGTTATATTTCTGGAAATACCATATTTAAAACTGTAGAGACTGTTACTCGAACTGTAACTGAGAGATACACCAAAACTAAAACATATATACAGACTGTTACACAAACATATACAGAAAGGATAAAAGAAGTACCTGAATGTAAAGGTTACGCTTCTATTGTTGGTAAAGGATTAACAAGGATACTAATTGAAGAGGATGGAGAAGTACGAGAGGTCACAGCTATATGGGCATGGGATCAAGTTAGGAAAAGGAGTGTCTTAATAGCTCCAAAGAATATAGATGATGTATTAGAGATGGTAGACTATGCTATTAAAGTAGGGAAAGAAAGAGGATACATTGAAAAAGGAGAGGTGGAAAATAATGTTTGTGCAGCAACAGAAGGCAGAATTTGCCCAGTAACAGTATTAGATCCTGTATACATTAAAATAGGAGACCTAAATGGAAAGGCCGTTCAGGTATATAGAGGGGAAGCTAAATTGACAATAGTACCATACTTTGATTGGAAAGAGAATGCATTGTATGTTTTGAAAGCTAAATATGACGATAAGGAATTCACTGGACCAAAAAAATATTTAGAATTTGTAAAGGAATTGCCAGGGGAATATAGAGGTTATGCTATAAGAGCTTTAGAACAGTTATTAGATAAGAAAATATGTACTTCATAATCTTTTTACCACTGTTTTTTTCATTAACGTTAGCCAGCTATTTAAATAGAAAAAACATTATTCTATTTTTAATATTATTATTGTTCTCAATATTATTACCAGATTTTAGAATATTCATTATTGGTACTTCTTTTCTTTTAGTATCCGTAGCGTTATTATTAATAAGAGCTAGGCTTCTTAGAATAGCATTATTGTTAATTCTTTCTGCAGCTTTGCTTTTATCTTCTGTTTTAGCTGGTGTTCTAGTTCCAGTTCCAACTCCAGCAGTGCCAATATACTAATGATATTTTCTTTCATAGCTTTTTTACTTTTCTTAACTTTAGCTGTCATTCTTTTCTTCGATTTGCGCTACTCCTTATTCTCTTTACTAAAAAATGTAAAGATAAAAGAGTACCCTTCTTTAGATAAGAAAATAAATGTTGCAGTGATAATACCTGTCAAAAATGAAAAATTTGAAGTATTGAAAAAAAGAATAAATAATATAATGGAAATAAAAAATATCGAGTTTAAAGATGTTAATTTTTATTTTATTATTGTTGATGATACTGATTTTAAGAAATCTGAATCAAGAAAAATTTTAGATAAAATACCTGCAAAAATCTATTATTACAAGAATTTCTTGGTTTATGATTTTGGAAATTTTCATTATTTGTTTAGATTAAAAGGTATTAAGATGAAAGGTCCAGCAGTGAATGATGCTGTTTTATATGCTAAAGAAAGATTCAATATCAAATATTTTGCTTTATATGATGTAGAGTGGACTATTACTTTAGAATACATTGTAAAAGCTGTGAGAATTTTAGAAAATAGAAAAGATTTGTCTTTTGTTTTTTGGAACAGAAGAACTATTCCTTGGGACGGTTTCCACAAAATTTTAGGTATATATGTTGATCATTTCTTCGAAACAACCTTATATGGAAAAACATATTTAGATGGTATATCTATGGCACATGGGTCTTGTGGTGTATTTAGATTAAAAGATTTTCTTGAGTTTGGAGGATTTAAACCACATATAACTGAAGATGCTGAATTAACAGTAAGGATGTATTTGAATGGTAAAAGAGGGTTATATATAAGAGACTGGATAGAATATGGACAAAATTTACCGGGAAATATTAATGTTTCTTTAAAAACGTATTTAAGATGGGCATATGGAACAATTGATGTTGTACTAACTTATTTTAAGGAAATATTATTTTCCAAAAAACTAAATTTAATGCAAAAGTTAAGTTTGATCCACATGTTTACGCATTTCTATTCATTTGCAATAGCATTTTTCCTAATCCTTATAAATTACATAATATTAGCTTTTAGAATAGTTACGCCTGATTATTTCTACTTTGAGCAATTCTTTTTATGGATAACCCCTATCATAGTTTTGCTCCTAATTTTAGTTTATTTACCAACATACTATAGAATTTATGGAAAAATTAATATTACAGATCTATTGAAAGTAGTTATTTTAGGATGGGGTTTATCTGTAATTCACATTTACGCTTTATTAAAAAGAATATTTATTGGAAAAGAAGAATGGGTTGTTACGAAAAAAATAAGAGAAAAAGAGAGGGTAAGGCAAGAAATATTTACAATCTATTCCATTATGTTTTTCTTGATTCTTCCCTTATTTATTATTTATTTAATAAGCAATGTTAAGTATCCTGGGAAGTTAATATTAGGAGGCCTATCTTACTTTATTTGGGTAGTTTCTTTATTATGGATATTAGTGAAACAAATAGAACATGAGGCTAGAATATAAATTTCTCTGCAAGAAGATAATTTACTAAAAAAGCGCAGAGG
>CAZNIQ010000009.1:5639-24632 GCA_964573185.1 Candidatus Woesearchaeota archaeon
AATTCCAAGAAACGTTAAAGCTAATAGAACTACATAGTTAGTTATACCACCTGTAAACCACAAAGTATGATATTTTATTAATGATCTTATAAAAGAACTTCGCTTTTTAAATGTCCAAAAATAATTCCATAGAAAATTATGTATTAAAGATAGCTCTATCGCAATTGGAGATGCTAAATATAAAGGTATATTGTTTTTGACTAATAAATAAAGCAAGCCTTCATTAACAAGGATACCTAAGGTTCCAACAAGCATAAACTTAAGGATTCTATATTCTGAAAGTTTTAAAATCAAGATCGCATAATTTACTATTTCTTTAATATTTAATTTGGACTTCCCATATTTTCTTTCTTCAAAGGTAATAGGGATTTCTTTTACTTTCAAGTTAGGAAATCTAACGAGTATTTCCAATAAGATCTTGTATCCAATAGCGTACCATTTTGTTTCATAAAATATTTTTTCCTTTTTAATGGCAAAAAAACCTGATAATGGATCTTTAACATTTAAATTAAATAAGAATTTGGCTAACCATGTTGCCAATTTTGAAATTAGAGATCTTTCTTTTTTCCATTTAGCTATTTCTCCACCTTCAATATATCTAGATCCTATCACCAAATCATATCCTTCTAAAATCCCTTTTACTAATTTTGGAATGTCCTCTGGTTTATGCTGCCCATCTGCATCCATTACAACACATATTTCCCCCTCAGAATTAAGTATTCCTTCTAGAATTGCTGCTGCTAACCCTAATTTTTTTGGTCTCCTTATTACCTTAACATTATACTTTTTTGCTAAACTTAAAGCGATTTCCCATGTTCTATCCGAAGAGTTATCGTCAACAACTACTATTTCATAATTCCATTTATTTTTAATCATAATTTCATGTATTTTTGGAATTAACCACTGGATATTTTCCTTTTCATTATAAGTTGGTAGAATTACAGAAACTTTCATTGGTGATTGACAAATACACAATATCCGAAATTAGGATTTGCTTTACAAATTAGTCTTATTAAAAGTACTTTTGGCAAGCCTAAATAAGGTATTCTAAATATAACTTTTCCTACTACTCTTTCTTGAGGAATTTTTCTTTCCCATGGCAATGGAAATGGAGAGTTATCTCCCTTAAAAGTATAATAACATTTTTCTTCTGTACAGGTGATATTTATGATTCTATGTACTATCGGTACTCCTAAAGGAGATACATATACTGCTACATCTCCAATACTATAATTTTTTGTTCCTTTCACTATTATAATGTCTCCAACGTTTATACCATTCGGAAAAGGAAATTTGTACCAGTCTTCTGGATTTTTAATAACACCATGTTGCACATACCAATCTAAATTGAAATGCTTATGTTCCATGCTATTCGTTAAGACAATAACAATAGGGTAAGGAGTTGCTAAAGCAAATTGCAATAAGGGATAAATAACAAAATTAAATAGTATGAAAATGAAAACTATAAATAGGATATCACTTAATAAATCTTTACCAAAAAATACATATTTGAAAAAATTAAGGATCTTTTTTAATCGTATTCTCTCCATACAAATCCACACTTAGTACATTTATAAAATCTTGTTTCAGCTTCATCTCCTGCTCTGGTTTGTACAGTCCAGTAATAAGCTTCGTCATTTCCACATCTCGGACATATAACTCCTTTTACTTTTGGTAACATCTCTACTTTCTGTTCAACGATTCCAAAAGCTCTTTCTTCTTTATTTTTGATAGTTTCAGTCAATTTACCACTAGTATTCGCTTCTTCTTTATAACCACACCTAGGACAAACATAATAAGTTTTATCTCCTTCCTTCTTTAATATCATTAGAGAACCACATTTGGGACAGAACTTCATGGGGTATATTTATTTTTCAAATACTTTATAAAACTTACAGGAAGTCCTACAAAGACCTTTAATAAGAGATCTAATGCACTGGTATAAATTGCTACAAACATTAAATATATGTAAATAAAATATCTCTGAATTAGAGCTTTTGTAAGATCTGATGTATTAACATTTTCTATAGGAGATTCTTTAATAGCTTTTAATAAAGCATAATATTCTTCTGGGGTAAGTTTTCCCATATCAACCATAGCTCTTAAAGCATCTTTAACACCCTGTATATAGATATCCTTAATCTGATGAGAAAAAGTATACATTAATTTCTTTAAAGGAATCTCAATTTGTTGTATTACAAAGTTATAAGCTAAATCTTTGTTTAAAATTAGTATAAGTATTGAAATTAATATTATTGTAAAGGTGGCAATAGAAATCTTTTTTCTTACATCTGAAAATGTATCCCAGAAATTTTTTCCTTGTATAAACATAAACGGAAACAAAAGGATATAGAGAAATAAAGATTGAAAAGTCCTGAAATAAAAAATAAGGAAAAAAGATATTATTAGAAAAATTATTCTTGCTACTTTACTTAAGAACATTGATAGAATAATTATGACTAAAAATAGAAAATAGATTCTTAGAATAACAAAAATATTTGGATTAAAAAGAAAATGAATTGTAATTTCATTTACTGATTGGAACAAGAGGAAAAGAAGGGGAAGAATGATTATTAATAGAAAATCTGACGAGGACCACTTCTTCATTATATCAGTAGCGGTAGAACTCTTCATCTTTTAAGAATTTACCTCAAACTTTTTAAATGAAGCTTATGTTCCTATTTTCAGGGGAAAACCCTTTAATGGCAAAAGCCGAATTAGAGAGCGTTTTAATAGGGGAAAGAATTAACTTTCACAATTTATATTTCTCTGAAGAAGATAGAATTGGTATATATAAAATAGAGGGCAATGATTTGGAAAGAATTTTTTCAAGATTGATTTTAACGCATAAAGTTTATTCTTATATTTTCTTCTCCGATCACAAAAATTTCTACGATTCCGCTAAAAGAATTAGTTGGAATTTATATATAGAGCCCCCTTATTACGTAAGAGTTATTAGAATTCCTTCTGGAAATAAAGCTTTACAAGGAATAAGAGAAAAATTTGCAGATATAATATGGTATTCTTTAAAAAATCCAAAAGTAGATGTAAGAAACCCTAAAACTATTATTGACGTAATAGTAACTCCAAAAAAAGTATTTGTAGGTAGATTATTTTTAGATGTAAAAGCTTTGAGAAAAGATCTTAAAAATAGAAATCCGGAGAAAAGACCAATTTTTCATCCTGCTGCTTTAAGACCAAAGGAAGCAAGATTATTGATTAACTTTGCAAGAGTAAAACCCGGGGACTTGATTTTGGATCCTTTTTGTGGAGTAGGATCTATTTTGATTGAAGCTTGTTTGATGGGTATAAGATCAATAGGAATTGATATAAATGAAGATTTTGTTGAAGGTGCTAAAATAAATTTAGAACATTATTGTAAAAATAAAAATTGGGAGGTATATGTTGGAGATGCTACGAAATTGACTAAATATATTAAGGAAAAAGTGGATGCGATAGTAACTGATCCTCCTTATGGAAGATCTTCTAAAGGGACAAAGGATTTAGAAACATTGTATAAAGAATTTTTGGACGAAGCTTATCACGTTTTAAAAGATAATAAATTTATTTCGATGTTTGTACCACATTATCTTAAAGAGTACTTTGAAAAAATAGCTTCTGAAAAATATAAAATAATTTATCATTTTCCAATTTATGTGCATAAAAGTTTGACGAGGGTGTTATACGTTTTACAGAAAACTTAAAAATAAAGTTTGGACGGAAATCTAAAATGAAGCCTAAGAGAAATGAAAGGTATTATCTTGTAGAGAAGGATGATAAACTGTACCTTTATGATTCTGAGTTTAATGAGCTAATAGAGTTAGATGAACTGTTAATGCTTGTTTGGTTACTTTCTGATGGATTGAAAACTAAAGAAGAGATTGCAAAAATATTAAAAGAAGAATTTGAGATCGAAAATTCTGAAGAAATCGTTAAAGAAGCTTTAGAAATTCTAAGAGAGAATAATTTGATAATTTTTAATTAACACCATACTTCTTTTTGAAAAACTCCTTAATATTTTGAACATCTCTTTTGTATAATTCTTCTGCCCCCTCAAAATCTTTTGGAACAGCTTGTGGCCAATCTATAACATAGAAAGTACCATCCTGCTTTACCAATATGTTATCAGGTGCTAGATCTCCATGAACAATTCCTTCCTTTTCAACTATCTGATTATAAGTTTCTAAAATGTCGTTTAACCATTCTTTCGGATTTTCCAATTTTACCTGTCTTAAGTCTTTTGCAGGGATTCCCGGATAGTCATAAATCATTTTCATAACAACTACATGCCTATTCCAAGATATGGGCTCTGGAACAGGATACCTATCAGATAATCTCTGTAAAACATAATGTTCTATCTGAGCTTTAGCCCTAGGGATATCAATTTTATATTCCTCAATCTTTAACTCTTTAATTCTCCATTTAATTGCAATATAGGCTAAAGATTTCTTTATTTTTGTAAATTCATGCCCATAGTACCTGTGAAACTTTATAATAACCCATTCATCATCAGGTGTCAATGCAGAATAAATTAAAGCTTCTTTACCTTCCCCAATCATTGTGCCTAGCTGTTTTATAACATCATTTCTCTTTAAATCCCAAAGAGCTATTAAATCCAAGCCTTTTTGAGTTATTTTAAATGTCCACTCCTTTAGAACAGGATTATAGCTCATCTGTATAGCTTTCGCTTTATTTAGTTCCCTAAGCCTTTTCTTTATTTCACTTTCAGGATATGTTATTCTTTCTTTTAATTTGGAATATGGAATCCACTCAAAAGCGTATCTTAAACCTGCAAGTATTCTAAGTATTGCAGCATGTATTTTATCCATTCCGAGTTCGGGATCATACATTCAAAAAATTAAAAATTAAGTCTTTTTAAGGAGTTGTTCTAAATAAACTTGCCTTTCGTAAAGCTTCTTAATCATAGATTCTAGCTGATAAATCTTCCAAGTAATATCCTTTACATCCGGCATGTTCTTTATTTTCTCTTCCAAAATCTTTATTCTTTCAAAAGCTTCAGCAACCTCATCCGCATTTAATATCTTTAATCTCATTTCTAATGCTTTTATTTTTTCCTTTAATTCTTCATTCTCCTTAGATAATGCATAAACAATATCATATAAATCTTTTATCTCCTTAACTAACCCATCCTCTTTCAATTTCTTAATTTCTTTTTTAATCTCATCTATTTTTTTGTATATTTCATTTTTTATCTCCCTATGTCCTTCTCTTAAAGAATCTATTAGAGTTTCAAGAATATTCAATCTTCTTTCGATATCTAGGAACCTTTCTTCAAAATCTCTTATCCTTTGATTTACAATCTCTAAATCTTTATTCTCCTCTTTTATTATAATTTTCTCTTCTCTCTTTTCGTTTAATTTTCTCTCAAGTTTTTTAACATAGTTCTCAAACTTTTGAACATATTTTTCCAGATCTTTTACCTCTGATTTCAGTTCTTCTACTTCTCCATATAATTTTGATAGTTCAATTCCAACTTCTTTTAACTCTTTCAAATGTTCTATTTCTCTTTTTAAATTTTTTAGCTTATACAGCTCTTCTTTAATTTTATCTATTTCACTAACTTTTTCTATATTATCTTTCAATAATGTTATTTCTGATTTTAAATTATCGATTTCATCTAAGATTTTTACATAATCTTCTGTTGTTAGAACACTAGAATATTTTTCTTTTAATTGCCTTAATAATTCAGCATTTCTTTCTAAAATATAATTATGTTCTTTCTCAAGATTTTCAATTATTTTATTAAAATCTTTAAGCTCTTCTTTTAATTTTTTAATTTCTCCTTGTATTTCTTTTATTTTCTCATTGAATTCTTCTTTTGTTACAGCTTCTAATTTAAATTTGAGATTTAATTCATTAAGCTTAGATTTTAATTTTTGCTGTGCTTTTATTAAATCTTCAATTAGAGGTACAACATCCATTTTATTTTATTTTTCTCTCAAGAAATAAAACTTTTCTTTCCAACAGATCGATTTTTTTATAAAGGTTCTCAATAGTTAGTAATAAATCACTAATAGTTTTTTCCATATAAGTTAATCTCTCATTTATTTTTTCCACTTCATTATAACTAAAGTTTTTATTTGATATTTTTCTTTTTCCATTTTTCACTTTCTTTAACTTTTCAAGTTCTTTTTTGTACATATCTCTTTCAGCTTTAAGCTTAAGAATAAAATTCTCAAGTTTTTCTAATATATCCATAATCTTTCTACTTCTTCTCCATTTATTTTCCTTTTTTAATCTATATTGTTTAACAATAAGTTTAACGTTGATGCTTTGTAAACCTATTTTAAGAAGCTCAAAAAGAAAGATATACATGAGGAGAGGACAGTTAGGTATTGGTGCGCTAGTATTATTTATAGCTTTTGTTTTAACGGCAGCAATAGCAGCTTTCTTAATAACACAAACAACAGTATCTACACAGCAGAAAGCAGCTGCAGTAGCAGATCAAGCAAGAGAAAGAGCAGGTACGACATTTGAGATAGTTAGAGTAGAAGGTATTACTAATGCTAATCAAACTGAAATAGAGAAATATATTGTATATGTAAGATTGGCACCAGGTTCTTCTCCAATAAATCTAAACCATACAACTTTGCTATACTATACTAGGGATGGAAGGGAAGCTTTTACATATGGTGGGAATGTAACAGATGAGACAAACTTAACGAAAGTAGATCACAAGTTCTATATTTTAACAGCATATACAGCAGGTACTCCTGACAATATATTTGAAGCGGGAGAGTTCTATGCGTTAGGAATAAGAGTAAACAGAACAATAAAGCCTTCTGAATGGTGGAGAATAGTATTAGTGCCTAAAGAAGGAATGCCAGCAGAGGTTTATGGAATAGCACCTGATGTATTTACAAGCCAGGTTGTTATCTTAAGATGAGGGGCTGGTTCTCCTCTATTTTTTTCTATGCATTATTTTTAACTCTAGGTTTATTCATACTTTTCTTTTTAACAGGTTATGGAGGAAGGTTTATGGCTAAGTCTATTTTACAATATGATCAAATGCAAAAAGAGAAAAAAATACCTATGTTTAGGCTTGCAGATGTTCATATAGAGGCTTTAACAAATTATGGAGAATTGAACTTTACATTGATAAATATGGGAGACTCTATAAAAATAGAAAATTGGATGCTAGAGATACAAAAAATAGATGGTAAACTACTGTGTAGATACATCCTACCTCCAATCGTGACCTCTGAAGGAGGTTCTATTGAAAATATCACTTTTAATGTTTATGTAGTTAATAGAAATCTTTCTTATGAAAATATTGTTTACTATGCGGTGCTTGGAGCTGAACAAAATGAGACATATGCTTTAGCACCAGGAGACGTAGCATTTGTAAATATAGTAATGACAGATAATTGCCCAGCCAAAATATATGATGTTGGATTAAATGTAGAAAAGATTATTGTAAGGCTCCTTATTCCCCCTTCCGGATACTCCGTTATTTTAAGGTGTAAATACGATTTATCTGAAGGAGAAGTGATATGCACGGAATAAGGCCTCTATTGTTTTATTTCTTTTTACTCTTTTTACCTGTTGCTCTTTCCTGGTGGAATTACTCTTGGAAATATAGAATTCCCATAACTATACAGGAGAATTCTGGAAATACTTTAACAGATTATCAGGTTCAATTAGTCATCGATACTGCATCTCTAATATCACAAGGGAAATTAAGATCGGATTGTGGGGATTTAAGATTTACATATTTATATTCAAATGGAACAGAAGTTGAAATCCCTTACTGGATAGAATCAGGTTGTAACACTGCTAATACTATTATATGGATAAAAGTTCCAGAAATTCCTGCTTCTGGAACAGCAACAGTTTATATGTATTATGGAAATCCTTCCGCAACCTCCGAGTCAAATAAATCCCAAGTTTTTGTCCATTGGGTTGGAGACATAAATAAATACTGTTATATAACAACAACAGGCGCTCAATGTTCTGTTACATTTACTACGGCAGACTTAGGATATCCTGGATATATTTTTGTAGATGTTTATATGGATTTATTTTTAAGAGGAGATTTAGATTATGGTGGAGCTACTGCACAAGATGGAGTTTGTACGGATTCCTATGAATGGGTTGTAATTTATAGAAATGGTATATGTGTTGGTACTTACTCTACAGGTTATCAGGATTGTACCTGGAGAAGACCAGCTAACTGGCCAAAATGGTTCTATCATGTAGATCAGGAAGCAATAGATTTAGGAATGACTGCAAACTTTGGACCGGAAGTCTCATTTAATCCAGGTGGTTGTTTTGGTTATGGTGATGCTGATTTCCATATTTTAGAAGCTTATCTAAGAAAATACGTTTCTCCTGAACCTTCTTATACCTTAGGTCCAGAAGAATTAGTTTGTATACCTATATTAACTTTAGAACAACCAGTAAATAATTCAGCTTTAGGATCAGATAACCTAAATATAAAAGTTTCCATTTCCCATCTAGGATATTGTTCTAAAAACTGGGAAGCCAATATAACTTTTCTTTCACCTATTTCAAAAACTTATTCTTTGACTTGTGATTCTTCTTCCTGTTATGGAACAATTGATCTAAACGAATTATTATACAACGTGGGAATAGCTTCAGATTCCTTACCAATAGAATTTAAGGTAATAGTAAAGGATGTTAATACTGGGGCTACAAATGAAACCTATGGAATAGTTTATGTAAGAACAAATCATAACGTTTATATAAGACAACCAACTCTTGGTTCAATAGTTTTAGGTTCAGGATTCATCATAAAAGCTCAAACCGATTCTGTTTTCAAAATAAAAGCATGTTATCCTAACTTACCACCAGGAGCAAAAGCAGAAAAAATAATAATTGACAATGAGACAAAAACATGTGAAATCTGGGTTGATCTTTCAAACTATTGTAGTACAAATATCATTTCATTTAACGTAACTATAGAAAACACTGTAGGAGTTAATTCAACTTCCTATACACAATCGCATTACATCTATGACCCACAGATAATATTAAACATTGTCGAACCTTCAAATACGAACCTCTCGTTAAGATATCTTAAATTAAAAGTGGCTGTTAATAAATATCCCATAGCTGGAAAACTGGTTCCCACAACAAGGAAATTTAATGTTACTATTGGAGGAGTTAATTATACTTTATATGGAACGGAAGATGGGTATTTGATTTTAGAACTATATCATAAGGGAAGTAATCCTGAATATGATATATATGGAAGAAGGATACCAAGTTTGTATGATCTTTTAGGACACTCTGATGGAAATATAACTTTAGAGATATATGGATTAGGAAGATGTGGCTATGCAAATGGAACTAAAATTATTGTTCATGTTCCAAAAACAATATTTGAGGTTAATTTCACTTCTCCAACTCCATCAGACGGATCAATACTACAATATTTATTTATGGAAGTTCAAGGAAAAATTAATGAAAATATTTTAGCAGATCCGAAATGCGAATTATGGATTTCGAAGGATAATGGATTCTCATGGATAAGATTGAAAGATTTGGATAATTGTTATGGATACATCGTAAATGATGAATTTGATTTGAATAATCTCTACTATGATGCTGTAAATGGATATTATGTATTAAAGTATAAAATAAAAATTGTTGATTTAAGATGGAATGAAACAAATGAAACTGGAGTAAGAACCATTTACATACCCTACAATGCTGAGCCAATACCTGTAGTAAATCCAAGAATGTCCTCCTATGATATCCAAGCTATATTAAATAAGGCATTGGAAAAAAGAAAACCTGCTATCTTGTTTGAATCAGGAGCATATAGAGTAAATCTGATTATTGATGCTGGTAATCAAAGTTTTAGACTTATAGGTGCAAATTCCGTCTTAGAGCCAAAAATTAGAGGATTACCTGTTATTACTGTAAAAAGTGGAAAAATATTGATAGACAGGATTCAGATTAAAAATTCAATATTTAATGTAAGAGTATTTAATGGAGAAGTAAACATAACAAACTCTAAAATTATGGGTGGATTGTATGGAATTGAAATAATTAACGGTGTAATTAACCTTAAGAATAATGTTATTACCGGTAAAATTTCTGGAATAAAAGCAAAGTATTTGGAAGGTATTGTTGAAAATAATAAAATATATGGAAAAGTATGGGGATTGTATATCAAATCTGCTCACAACGTTGTAATAAAAAATAATAACATAGTTAGTAGAGTGTATGGTATTAAAATTGACAGTGGTATCAACGTATTGCTATACAATAATACCATCAGAAGTGGCGTATTTGGTGTACAAATATTTGGAAGAAACGTATCTATAGATCATAACATAATTTCTGGAAAAGTATATGGGATTAGAAGTAGTGTGAGCAACATAACAAATGATATTATAATAGCACGGATTTTTGGAATTTATGTAAATGGTCCTGTAAATATTGAAAACACAACGGTGTATTCAAATATATTCGGATTTTATGGATATGGAAATATATCTAATTTAAGAATCTATAACGCAAAGTTAGGTGTAAAACTAATCGAAAAAGGATATATAGATAATCTATATTTAGGAAGATCTAATTTGAACATAAACTATACGGGAAATCTCTTAGTAATGTATAGAAATCCGATAAGATCCCCAAGTGGTATGTTATTTACAGGAGGATCTGTTATGATACTTGGAAGAGGGAATTATAATATCACCTTCCTAAATGCTATACCACAATGCAAATTATACTACATTTACAAAGTGCTTGGTCTGCCAAAATTAATAGCAGAAGGTAAAAGCTTTAGTGGAAGTGGTAGTGGAATCTATGCTTTATATTGTATTTAACTTTTTTGATTAACATTTTTGTTGAAAAAATCCTAAAATAGAAAGCTAAATATCATATTATTCATGAGAAGAGCGCAGACAGGTGTTGGTTCTTTGCTGATCTTCTTAGCAACAATGGTAGTAGCAGTTTTAGCAGCAGTAGTATTTATTACAACAGCTAGCTCCTTGCAACAAAAGGCTTTCGCAGTAGGTTCTGAAGCAAAAGAAAGAGTAGCAGCAACAGTTGATGTAGAATCTATTACAGGATACAAAGGTGTTGGCGCTGTAAACTATGATGGAAGAGTTGTAGATAGATATGTTGAAAATCTATCTGTTGTAATTAAATTGGCACCGGGTGCAGATCCTATAAAATTAGATGACGAAGCAACAACATTACAAATATTAACACCCCATTGGCAAGCTTTAGCAATTAGATTAGGAGGATATGCTGTATCAAATGCTACAGGAGAAGTTTGGCCAACATTATATTATGCAGATTCAGCTTTAAACACCACACTAAAGAGTGTACAACCTGAAAGATTCTATGTATGGGTTAACCAATCTGTAAATAGAGATGGTATTTGGGAAGTATTGTCCCCTGGTGAATTATATACGTTAGTAATACCATTAAATAAGAATGCTGGACATGTAATACCAGAGGAAGAAGAAGTTACAGTAAAGTTCGTATCTAGAACAGGAATGTCTACAATGATAAAGTTCAGAGCTCCAACGGTAATAAAGGACCCAATCGTCCCGCTATATCCTTAAATTCTTTTTTAATCATTATTTTTTAACAAAAGTTTTTTATTATCGTTAAATAATTATTCTTTATGAAAGCACAGTTCGGATTAACGACCCTTATTATCTTTATAGCATTGATTGCAACAGCAGCAATAGCAGCAGGTGTTATCTTATATACAACAGGAGTTCTACAGCAAAGAGCTTTAACAGTTGGTGCAAAAGCTAGAGAAAGAGTAGCAACAGGATTGGAAGTATTTCAAGTGAATGGATACCAATTTGACCCTAATACGCAAACATTTAATGATAAATTAGGAAAAGTAACAGTGATAGGATTATTAATGAGATTGGCACCAGGTTCTAAGCCAATAAACTTCAACGATCTTTCAGTATTATTTACAGACGAAAATGAATTTTATTCTGTAAATTTAAGGCCATTAAATAGAAATGGAAGTGTATATCCTTTAGTAGTTATCGGAAAAATGGTTGGAGATAAAATATTAATAACAGGTTGCTTATATGATAAGGTAATATCAACATCACCAAATTGTACAATAGAAGCAAATGTGGGAGGTACGGCACAAAATTTGACACTAGGAGTAAATGTAACAGAGGCTTCCTTAGAGGATTGGATAAGATATATTTTAGCACATAAAGATTGGATCAATCATTATTCTGGAATTGCTACTCAACTAAAAACAGCATTAGGACTTGTAGGATACAATATAAAGAATGAAAACGTATATTTAGAGGAAGGAGAAGTATATGAATTATTCATAACTTTACCGGGAGCGGAAGATCCTGCTGGAAATTCATTAGAACCAAACGAATATTATGAAATAAGAGTAGTTCCCAGAGAAGGTCAAGTAGTATACATAGAGCATACTGTTCCTTCTGTATTGCCTTATGCAAGAGTAACGTTATATCCAACTTAATTTTTTAACTTTTCTTTTATCTTCATATTTAAAAGCCCCGGTAGCTCAGCCTGGTAGAGCGCCGGATTGGTAATCCGGAGGTCCCGGGTTCAAATCCCGGCCGGGGCTTTCAAAAATATTTTCCTTAAAGAATTTCAATGGAATGGGGCAAAAAGATAATATTTACATTTAAAGTATCGATAGGGTTAATTCTAACAGCTTTGATACTTCTAATAATTCTTAAGCTAATGTATTATATTGCTTCGTTAGTCTATCTTAACCCTCTGGAAAGATTTGAGCCTATCAATATTAAAAATATGCTTGGTGATATCCTTTTGGTTTTTGTTTTAATAGAATTGCTTAGAACTGTTTATATTTATATTACGCAGCAGGATGTCTATTTAAACGCTATATTTGAAGCGGCACTTGTTGCAGTACTGAGGAAAATAATTTTGGTAGAAGTAGAGAAGTTGGATCCATTATATATTATTTCATTAACCATTATACTTTTAGGTTTGTCATACGTTTATTTTAAAATGATGAAGGATCAACGAACAGAAGAATGAAGATTTGCCTACCGACTGATGATGAGCATCGGATCTGCGGATTAGTGAAGAAGCTTCTCGTCTCTGATATTCTTTAAATCCTTGAACGGATAAAGATATTCATAAATCAAATCATAATCTCTTGGATCCACTCTTTCTTTTAACCTTTCTAAAGCCCTTTTTATATCAGCTCTTAATTCTAATAATTCTCCTTTATAAGTAATCCCCCATCTCTTTCTTATAGGATCTAATTTCTTTAACCATTCATAATATTTTTCCAAAACAAATTTAGTAGCCTCATAAACTTTATAATGGCTGTGAGCTTTCAGAAAAACCCATTCATATAGATATCCGTTATAAATAGCATCCTTTATTATTTCTATTTCTTTTTTAAGTACCCAAAGATTGTGTGCTGCCAAAATTTTTATTCTTTCTCTTTCATCTAAAGAAAGCACTTCTTTTAAGTCATAGAACCCATAAGGAGTTTCAAACTCAAAATATTTTAATTCTTCCAATCTCACTGTTCCAAAAGGAGTTAAAATTCTATTATCATAAGCGTATAAAGCATATGAGGCTGAATCGAAGATATCATTACCTAATAAAACCGATAGCGGTAGAATTAAAGGGTGTCCTAAACCAAAGAGATGAACCGGTTTGTTTAAAGGTAAATTTATTCTAGCTTCCATAATAATCTCAAAAAGTTTTTTGAATTCATATTTAATCATATATGGAACTATAGTACCTGTAGCAAAAATATCTACATCTAACTTTGATATTTTAAAAGCAGCTTCTCTTCTTAGATCTATATATATTCCACCTTGAATAGCACCATTTATTAAACCATCATAATTTTTTTCCTTTTTGATTTCTAATCCCTCTTTAATTCTTTCTAAAGTTATCTCCAAATCCCTTTTTGCCCGTTCATAAGAAGCATCTACATCGGTAGGTATATCTAGAACATTTATTATATCTGAATTAATTTTTATTTGGAACTTCACTATAGTTTTATTATCTACCTCGATTTCTTTTTTATAATGAAGCATCTGATACGATCCTGAATCTGTTTCAATTACTCCATTAAAGTTTAAGAATTTATGGATATCCTCTATTTGAAATTTATTTTTGTAAAGTATATAAGCATTAGTAATTATTGTGTTTATCTTAAATTTCTTTTCAATATCTTTTGGATGAATTATCAATTTATTCGGATTAATTACCGGAAATAAAAAAGGTGTTTCTACTTTTTTGCCTCTAACATAAAGGATTCCTATCCTAGAAGCACTATCTCCTCGTTCCTTAATTTCAAACATTTTATACATTTCACAAAATTTATAGTTTTATAGATTACGAATAATTCATGAATAAGGAATTACTCTCTATCATAAAAAGAATTACAAGAAATCTTTCAAAAAATATGATGCTCTATACGTTAGCGACAATTATTCTAGGAATTACTGTTGGTTATTTATATAATCCTACTTTCCTTGCCAAATTTATACCAGTTATAGTATTCTTTATGATTTATCCTATGATGGTTAATGTTTCATTTGAAAGCCTAAGGAATGTAAGGAAATATAAAAAAGTTATTTTGCTTGCTTTGCTCTATAATTTTGTATTAGCACCTATAATCTATTATTTTCTTTGTTCTTTATTTAAAGTGACCTATGATATACAAATAGCTTTGCTTTTACTTGCCATAGCACCTGCCTCAAGCATGGGAATAGGTTATGTTGGATTGGCTGAAGGAAATGTAGCACTGGCAAGCGTAATTGTAGCTTCTGCCTTTTTAATTTTCATTATAGTTGCGCCATTGGTAATTCACTTTATTGTAAGTTCAAACTACATAGTACTTCCATTAGAAAAAATAATCAAAAATCTCCTCCTGGTATTAGTACTTCCCCTATTACTTGGTGTAATTACACGAGAACTTATAATAGAAAGGAGGAACATAAAGTTTAATGAAGTAAAACCGTTATTTTCGTTTATCACATTAGTATTTCTGTATATTCTTATTTTTTCAATATTTGCATTAAAAGGAAGGGCTATTCTTGAAAACCCTACTAAAATAGCTATAATAGTTCCGTTAGCAACTTTATTTTACATAATAATGTTAGCAATAGAGTATATTGTTAACAAATACATAGCAAAAATGAAATATGAAGAATTTCAGGCAGTGGTTTTTACAACCGTCAGTAAAAATGTAGCTCTAACAATGGCACTACTAGCTTTTCTATTTGGAAAACATGGATATATTATGGCAATCTATCCAGCTATAATTTCTCTTATTCAACTAGTATTTTTAATAACATACTTACATTTTAGTTTGCAGAAAAGGCATGCCGCCGCCGGGATTTGAACCCGGGTCTCGGGGACGAAAACCCCGCATCCTTGACCTGGCTAGACGACGGCGGCTTTAAGTTTATAAATTCTTCCAAATCTTTATAAACCTAATGTTACCTATTGAAAAGGTTTTGTTTACTGTTATATCATTAATAGGCTTCTTTTTGTTCAAGATATTTTCTGATAAATATCTAAAATACTTAATTAACATGATACCTGATAAAGAAAAAAGAACTTTGTTTATAATCTTTATAAAAATCATCTGGACTTTCTTATTTGTAACCTTAGTTTTCTTTTTATTGGACTATTGGGGGATAAATATTACTCCTCTTCTTGCTTCCTTGGGTATATTATCTGTTATCGTTGGTTTAGCTTTGCAGAATTCTTTATCTAACTTCTTCTCAGGTCTATTCTTAACTGCTGATCAGTCTATAAGAATCGGGGATTTTATAGAATTGCCAGAATACAATATAGTTGGGAGAATTGAAAATATAGGATGGAGAAGCACTAGAATAAGAACCTTGGAGAATAATATTGTTTATATTCCTAATTCAAAATTAGCAAACAGCATTGTAGTAAATTATTCAAGACCTAAAGAGGAAATACTTATTTGGTTCGATGTTGGAATTTCGTATTTTGAGGATTTGGAAAAAGTTGAAAAAATAACTTTGGAAGTTGCAAATGAAGTTGAAAAGAAATATAATGTAAATTGGGAGCCTAAACTTTATTATTATAATTTTGGAGATTCAAATATCTATTTTAAAATAGTATTAAAAGCTAAGGATTTTTTTAACGCAAAAGAAATTGTACATGAATTTATGAAAAAGCTAAAAGAAAGATATGATAAGGAAGGAATAGAGATAAGCTTTCCAAATGTTAATGTCTTTTTAAGATACGGAAGAGAGAACTACAAGCTTTCTATCTAATATCTCTTTTACTACTTTTGGATTAGCTTTTCCTTTAAGCTTTTTCATTATCCTTCCAAATAAATAGTTATATACCTTTTTATTTCCTTGTAAATATTCTTCTAAAGCCTTCTTCTCTTCTTTTAGTACTTCCTCAACAGTTTTTTCTATCAAATCTTTATCCGAAATTACAATATAACCTTTCTCTTTAGCATATTCTATTGGGTTTTTGTTTTCTGAGAGCATAACTCTTATAATTTCATTAAAATACTTTTCAGGTATCTCAAAGTTTTTCACTTTCTTTACTAGTTCTAAAAACCAATCGATATTCAATCTTTCTTTTAATTCAGGACTATCTAATTTAAGATCATATTGTACCTTCCTAAGTCTGGAAACAATTATTTCAGCAACATAATTTTTTTCCAAGCCTGTTTTACTAAGAATTTCAACAGATAATAAAGCAAACTCGGGATCAGGAAGTAATCTTTCTATATACGTTTCTTTTAAACCTAATGATTTTAACTCGTTCTCAATATCTTTTGGAGTAATTATTTCTTTCCTAACTTCATTAATTAACTCCTCTGTAATAATCATTGGATTCAAATCTGGGTCAGGTATATATCTATAATCTGCAATTGTTTCTTTTTCTCTTAAAGGAACGGTAATTCTTTTCTCTTCATCATAATGTCTTGTTTCTCTTTTTACTTTTTCACCAGATTCTATTAATCTTTTTTGCCTCAAAATTTCATATTTCAATGCATAATATACTCCCTCAATAGAATTTACATTTTTTATCTCAACTCTTTCCCCACCTTCTATAGAAATGTTAACGTCAACTCTTATGCTTCCGGGATCATCTTTAATTGCTTTAGAATACTTTAAATAAAGAAATAATTTTTCTAACCATTCTTTAGCTTGCTCTGGGGATTCTATATCAGGTTCGGTAACTATTTCTGCTAACGGAACACCAGATCTATTGAAATCAACATATCCATTTCTTAAATCATATCTTCCCGGATCTTCTTCTAAATGTACTTCCCGGATTCTTACTCCAAAGAAGTTTCCATTTATCATTAATGGTTCTGAAGTAATTTGATAGTTCTTTGGAAGATCAGGATAAAAATAATGTTTTCTTAAGAAATAAACCTTTCCATAATTCGGTTTGCATCCCAAAATCAAGCCTACTTTTATTACATTTTTGATAGCTTCTAAATTAGGAGGCATAGGTTTAGATCCAGGCTGGCCCGTACAGATGGGACAAATATTTGTATTTGGCTCTTTATCCCTATAATCTGTTGAACATTTACAGAATAACTTTTGCTTAGTATTTAACTGAACATGAATCTCAAATCCTATTTTAACTTTCATCTTATTTTTGTTCTGATAAAGTTAGAAAATCTTTGCTCTACAGCATACATCAATTCTAAAACCTTATGATCTTCTTTTAGATTTCCCATTATTTGAAAACCGATGAACTTATCAATTGGCACATTTCCTGCAGGAATTCCTACAAGATTTGCTAGAACAGTAAGAACATCCATTTGATACATTTTTAAAGGATCCTGTATTTCTCCAATTTTCCAAGGTAAAACTGGCATCGTTGGGGAAACCAGATAATCATATTCCTTAAATAATTCCAATATTTCTTTCCTTATCTTTAATCTCACTAATACAGCTTTCTTATACCATCTTCCATATTCTTCTCTTGATGTTATAAAAGTTCCCAAAAGTATTCTTCTTTTAACTTCTTTCCCTAAAACTTTTCTAGATTCCATAATAGTTTCCCACAAATCTCTTCTCTCATTTCTATATCCATACTTTAAACCATCGTATCTTTGCATTGCAGAAGAAAATTCTGAGAAAACAACGAGATAATATGTTGGAACGGCGTAATGAACTTCTGGTAATGATATTTCTTTAATTTCTAATCCTAAAGAATTCAAGTAATCTAGAACTTCAAAGAATTTCTTCTTAATTTTATCTTCGGTGTATTCTAAAAATTCCCTTGCATATACTATCTTTCTTCCCTTTAGTTTATTTTCATCGAAGTTTTCTATAACCTTCGTAAAGGATTTAACGGGCCTTTCAATAGTAGTTGGATCATGAATATCTTTTCCAGAAATAACATCTAAAAGTAAAGCTAAACCATATGTATCTTTTGCCATAGGACCTATTTGATCTAAAGACATTGCCATATCAATTAATCCGTATCTAGAAACTAATCCGTATGTGGGTTTGAAACCAAAGATAGAACAGAAAGCAGAGGGATTTCTTATTGAGCCACCAGTATCTGATCCTAAAGCTAAATCTGCAAATCCAGCAGCTAATGAAGCAGCAGAACCGGAAGAAGAACCGCCCGGAACCCTTTCTAAATCTAAAGGATTTCTTGTTGGGCCAAAAGCGGAATTAGTACCATCGGATCCACAAGCAAATTCATCCATATTTGTTTTTCCAATTATAATTCCACCTTCTCTTTTTATTCTTTGAATTACCGTTGCGTCAAAGGGTGCGATATAGTTTTCAAGCATTTTTGATCCAGCAGTAGCCCTAACTCCTTCAACCAAAATATTATCTTTCACTGCTATAAGTAAATATGATAACTTACCTTCTTTCTTTTGTTTAATCTCTTTTTCAACTTTATCTAAAAGAAGAGTTATGAAAGAGTTTATTTCTTTCTCTTTTCTTTCAATATTTTTCCTAATTTTTTCGAAATGGCCTTCAGGATCACTTTTGGCTTCCTCAATTA
>CAZNIQ010000010.1:0-5664 GCA_964573185.1 Candidatus Woesearchaeota archaeon
ACCCTGTATATTCTGAACTATTAAGGTATTTACATTTGCTTGATTAATATTTACTTGATCCATACTACCCTTAGCTTTGTTAAATTCAATATAGTTTGCTTGTAAATAACTAACATTTGTAATGTTATAGTTATTTGCGTTAAGGTTTGAGGATAATTTTGAAACAAATAAGGAAGTAACTTTAAGAAAATCTACAGATAAATTTTGAAAGGGAAAATACGTAATTATTTTACCATTTGCAAAATCAAATACGGGTTTCAATGTGTGATAATCTGTTATTATTTGGCTTATAGGTATCATTGGTAGGTTTTTGTTTAAAGAAAGAATGATACTGAGACCAAACAAGAATACACCAATAGCGATATATCTTTTCATAAAAGAACATTATAATTTGGAGGGTTTAAATCAGTTGCGGAAGTAATACATCATTAATCAGTCAGTGCCGGTTTCATCAAATGGGGCCGCGGGGATTCGAACCCCGGACCTCCGCCTTGTAAGGGCGGCGTCATGCCGCTAGACTACGGCCCCAAGTAAAATTTATACTTCAACTAAGCTTAAAAATCTTATAATGAAAGTCTTCGTACTTTCAATAGATTATGAAAGAAAAGGTGATGAGTATCTCATAAGAATTTGGGGGAGAACTGAAGATGGCAAAAAGATTCTGATTTTAGATCATTATGACTGGTATATTTATATCATTCCGAAAACTGATAAAAACAAAATTTATAATGAATTAAAAAAGATAAGATATTTTTATAGAATTGAAGAAGAAAGAAAAAAATATTTAGGGAAAGAATATGACGTGTTTAAATGTTATTTGAAACCAAAAGATTATGATGATGCAAAGAAGCTATTAGATCCTTTAAAGGAACAAGGATTAATTGAGAAAAAAGAAGTGGATATTAGTTATCATAGAAAATATATTGTAGATAAAAGATTGTATCCTTTGCATTTTTATAACTTCGAATTAGAACCTATTGGAAAATTATATGGTGTTGATACTTACAGACTAAAATCTTTTAAAGAGTCTAACGGTAAATATGAACTAAAAGTTTTGGCTTTTGATATTGAGGTTTTGACGAACAAAGCTTTTCCTGATCCCAAAAAAGATCCTGTAATCTCAATAGCTTTTTATTCTAAAGATTTTAAGAGAGTTATTACTTATAAAGAACCTGAAGAGAAAAAAGATTATTATGTTATTGTTAAAAGCGAATACGAATTATTTAAGAAATTTGAGGAAACAATAAAAGAGTACGACCCAGATATTCTTGTAGGATATAATTCTAATAATTTTGATCTTTGGTATTTGTATGAAAGAGCAAAGGTTCTTAACTATAAATTTACTATCGGATGGGATAGGAAAGGATTCATTTATGCTAAAAAGGGGGAGGATAAGAAATTTAGAATTACTGGAATACAGCATATAGATTTCTATGATTTCGTTGTTCATATCTTAGGAGGACAGTTACAAAGCACTACGTATTCTTTAGATGAAGTTGCTAAAGAACTTTTAGGAGAGGGAAAAATAGAAATATCATGGGAGGAACTTTACAAGATATGGACTTCTGGCAAAAACGTAGAAAAACTTTTAGAATATAATTTAAAGGATGCAGAGTTAACATACAAGCTTTTTGAGAAATTCAAAACAATACTATTCGAATTAACAAGAATAGTAGGTCAGAATCTTGATGACGTAGCTCATATGACTTATGGACAATTAGTAGAATGGTATTTGATTAGAAGATCTAGAGATTTCAATGAAATAGTACCTAATAGGCCTAAACAAGAGGAAGTACAAAGAAGAAAAGCTATCACTTATAAAGGTGCATACGTTTTTGAGCCAAAGCCGGGATTGTATACTAATGTTGTAGTCTACGATTTCAGATCTCTATATCCCTCTATAATAATTTTGCATAATGTTTCTCCAGATACATTAAAATGTGAACATGAGGAATGCAAATCTAATGGTATTACTGTTGAAACTTCTATTGGAAAATGGTATGTATGGTTCTGTACAAAGAGGATAGGTTTTATTCCCTCTGTTTTAAAAGAAATTTTTGAGGAAAGAGCGGAACTTAAAAGGAGATTGAAAACTTTGCCAAAAGACTCTGAAGAATATAGACTTTTAGATGCAAGGCAATATTCATTAAAGATACTTGCAAACGCAACTTATGGTTACATGGGCTTTCCTAACGCTAGATGGTATTGCTTGGATTGTGCAGCGGCGATTACAGCTTGGGGAAGAAAATACATAAGTTTTGTTGCCGAAGAAGCTAAAAAGAGAGGATTTAAAATAATTTATGGAGATACGGATAGTATTTTTATTCAAGTAAATAATAAAGAGGAAGCATTGAAATTTTTAGAATATATTAATTCAAAATTGAAAAAACCAATGGAATTAGAGCTGGAGGATTTTTACCCAAGAGGCATATTTGTTTCTAAGAGAACCGAACTTCTTGAAGGCGCAAAAAAGAAATATGCTCTAATAAATGAAAAAGGAGAAATAAAATTAAGAGGTTTTGAAACTGTTAGAAGAGATTGGGCAGAAATTGCAAAAGAAACACAGAGAAAAGTAATTGAGATTCTGTTGAAAGAAGGAGATGTTGAGAAAGCTATCCGATATGTTCAAGAAGTTATAGATAATCTGAAGAAACATAAAGTTCCTGTAGAGAAATTGATTTTATATGAGCAATTAAGAAAACCTTTGGAAGAATATAAAGTTGAAGCTCCACATGTAGTTGCTGCAAAGAAATTAAAGCAAAGAGGATTTCCAGTAGGGCAAGGAACTGTCGTTTCTTATATAATTTGTAAAGGAGGAGAGAGAATAAGAGATAAGGTAAGATTACCTGATGAGGTAAAACCGGAAGATTATGATCCAGAGTATTACATAGAGCACCAAGTTATTCCAGCAGTAGAAAAGATTTTTGAAGCTGTAGGTGTTCCTAAGGAAAGATTGTTATCTAAAGGGCAAAAAACTTTACTTTCCTTTTTCAAGTAACTTGGCTAATTCCTCAGGAGCATTATAAAACATTTCAATATATTTTTCTATCTCTTTATAATTTCTTATATTGTTTTTAACTAAATATTCTATTACTTTTGCTCTAAAATTTAGATCCGCTATTAATTCTTCATCGGAATATCCTTTAAACTCTTTTATTTCTTCTAATATTTTAGATTTCAATGCTAGGAACTCATCTTTAGCGGGAACCCATCTAAAAGCTTCCCCATAAACTATATCATCCTTTGATCGATCATAACCGTAAATTTCTACAATTTGAGCTACTCTTCTAACGTAATAATTTCCTATTTTTGTTCTAACTAAGAATACTATTGCATCAAGGTTCTCTAAAAGAACTTTAGGTAAATTGATTGGAGGAGAAATTAATCTATCTATGACAGCTTCTACTGAATCAGCATGAATAGTTCCTAGACCGGGATGTCCTGTAGCCATTGCTTGGAACAATACATAAGCTTCCTTTCCTCTCACTTCTCCAACTATTATATAATCTGGTCTTTGTCTCAGGGCTGCTTTTAACAAATCTATCATTTCAACAGCACCGTAATTGTTTGACCCAAATCCGGGTCTTGCAACTAAAGGCAACCAGTTTGGATGTGGGAGCTTTAATTCAGGAGTATCTTCTATAGAAACTATCTTCATTTCTGGTTTTATGAATAATGCTATAGAGTTTAGAAATGTAGTTTTTCCTGTAGCTGTTCCACCTGCAATCAAAATAGAATGTTGTGTTTCTATTAAAGCCCAAAGATACGCAAATATTTTTATATCAGCAGTTCCGAATTTAATCAAATCTACAAATGTTAAAGGTTCCTTTGTGAACTTTCTTATAGTAAAATTAGAACCTCTCCTAGCAATATCCTTTCCATATGTTATCTGAACTCTAGAACCATCTGGTAATGTACCATCTAATAATGGTTGTGCAACGGAAATTACTCTTCCAGTTTTTTGAGCAAGCTTCATAACAAAAGAATCTAATTCTTCTTCAGTTTCGAATACAATATTTGTCTGAATCTCCCCTATAGCAGGATGTCTATGAAATACGAATATCGGAATTCCAACACCATCACAAGAGATATCTTCAATAAAAGGATCATGCATTAAGGGTTCTATTTTACCTAAACCGATAGTGTCTCTAAAAATATAATACTTTATCTCAACTTCCCTATCTTTAGGATATTTTACCTTTAAGAACTTCCAAATTTCATTAATTTTTTTGTCAATGTAATCATAAGCTTCTTTTATATTTTTAATAGCATTAAAATCTATATCTAATTTATCTTCAAGCATTTCAACGGTTTTTTCTATAATTTCCTTATCTTTCCCATTTATTGGTGGCTCGTGGACAAAGTAGATCAATCTTTTCTTTTCTGGAACATAATGAATATCTGCATAAGCTAATACTTTTGTTTTGCCATTTATTTTAGCTATAATTAAAGGATAAATTAGCTTTATATTTGCAGGCTTTCGCTCTATATATGTAAAGGTTTTAATTTTCTCTACTTTTGTTTCTTTAAATATATAGGACAGTTCAATACCTTTTGCACTAGATTTCTTTGATACTTTTTCTTGCTGATCTATAGGGTAAGGATAGGAAGTAACGGGAACGAATACTGGTCTGGAGGGGTGAACATATTCTTCAATAATTTTAATTGTAGGAGCTTCAAACTCCTCATATTTCTTTCTAAGCATTTCCCTTTGTGCGAGAAATTTCACCGCTTTCCTAATGATTTTCCTCAAACTCATATTATAATTATTTTATTTCCTTCTCTTTTAATAGTTATCCTATCTGAAACAGTAACCAAAACTTTTGCATTTAAAGGATAAACTTCTGAAAGAATTAAAGAATCGTTATAAAAAAGAAGTTTTTCTGGGAATGTTAACGTTATTGAAACATTAGATAAATTTGCTATAGTGATTGCGTTTTGAATTACATAAAGATACATTATCTCTTTTTCTTTTGTGATGTTAGAAAGTACCTTTTGATAGGAATTGTAGATTTGATAATAGAAGAAAAGAAAAAGAGATATAACGAAAAATGTGTGAAAAAGCTTTTCTATATATTCTGCTTGGCTACGAAACACTTATTCTTAATTTGTAAATAGTGAATAAAGTGCAATTAGGATAGCTTCCTTTCCTCTCATCTACTTTTTCAATAATTAGTTTTCCTTTCAATGGAAGTGTTGGTAATTCTTCGAACTCAAAAGTATAACATCTTCCAGTTATAGGATCCTTATGGATTCTACAAAATATTTCATAAATTATTTGTGTGTTCGTTGTTGATAAGTTTACAACGCAAGTAGGTTCCGATATCGCTATTGGTGAGTAAATTAGAATATTCAAAGGAATATCCTTAAGGTTTGGAGAGTATATTACATTTTGCGGAACATTGTAAGTTACGGTAATGATATTGTTTGAAATAGAAATGTATGCATTATAATTTACATCAAAATCTATTTTATTTTCATATCTAAGTTTATCTAAAGAGTTTGCAAAATCTATCACAAATTTTTCTAATGAATCTACTTCTGATTTAATTTTATTTTTAGTTAATAATGGTTGTCCCCAAAGAATGGCAGCAGTAGCTAAAGAAATAACAACACCAGCTAAAAGAATGTAAGAAAGGTAAGAGGCTTGAAGCTTCAAGGTCT